>DAOWDZ010000283.1 GCA_030638765.1 Desulfocapsa sp. | reverse complement strand
GCCTGGATGATGTTTTTTTTGTCCTCCTTGTTAAAGAATTTCTTCCAGCTCTTTTTGAGCCGGAAAGTACAGCTTAGCTTTGAGAGTTCAAGAAGTTTTTCAGCGCTTTTTTTAGGTCTGTGATGAATGCTCGGGACCGAATTGATTAATTGGTTTGTATAATTTAGTTGAGGATCATTAAAAACGGATTCTGTCTTTCCACATTCAACAATTCTGCCATCTTTCATAATATGAACAGTATCAGCAATTCTTTTCACCATGGTAAGGTCATGGGTGATCAGTAGGAGTGCCATTCCAAGTTCATCCTGTAAGTCTCGGATAAGATTGAGTATTTGTACCTGTATCGTGACGTCGAGTGCCGTGGTTGGCTCGTCGGCAATGAGTAGCGATGGCTTACAGGCAAGAGCCATGGCGATCATAACTCTTTGGCGTTGTCCACCGGAAAGCTGGTGAGGGTAGACTTTCATGCGCACAGTGGCTTCATCAATACCAGTTCGCTCCAGAAGTCGGATAGCTTCTCGGTGCGCCTGTCTTTTTGTAAGGTTTTGATGGAGAAGGAGTGGCTCAATGAGTTGGTTACCAATGCTGTAGACAGGATTCAACGATGTCATTGGTTCCTGGAAAATCATGGCAATTCGATTTCCACGAACAGCTCTGATCTGTTTTCTGTTCATCTGGTAAATATCATTGCCTTCAAAAAGGATAGAACCAGTCGTATGTATATTCGACGAATCTTCAAGCAGTCTAAGAATGGAAAGAGCAGTAACCGACTTTCCTGATCCTGATTCACCTACAAGGGCAACAGTTTCTCTGTTGTCAACCGTGAGAGAAACATCAAAAAGAGCCTGCTTTTCTTCTGGAAGCTTAGCTCCGGTATCCATGCGGAAAGTCAAGTTCAGTTTGTTTATATCAAGAAGCATAGAAAATAAATCCGGATTACAGAATAGTGTGATATGAGTGATTATGGTATTATACAATAAATCATTTACTGAGCAAGGAAATAGAGGGTGTAGTTTTTATTGAAAACAGTTGACACAACCCCTTTGTAAGCCTAAATTCCAGCAACTCTCATAATTTCACACAACAGAAAATATCGTGTATCCAGACTATCCGTTTCAATCGCATTATTTTACCATTGGCAAACATCAAATTCACTATGTTGATGAAGGGAGGGGTGATCTTATCGTCATGGTTCATGGCAACCCCACATGGTCCTTTTATTATCGTCGCCTTATAAGTCTTCTTTCCAAGGATCATCGTGTTATAGCGATTGATCATATGGGTTGTGGACTTTCAGATAAACCTCAGGATTATAATTATTGCCTGCAGAATCATATTGATAATCTTGACTTACTGATTTTGCATCTTGGTGTTCAGGAATATTCTTTGGTTGTTCATGACTGGGGTGGTGCCATCGGTATGGGAGTTGCCGCTAAAAATCCCGATAAACTCCAAAAAGCCATGGTGCTGAATACCGCCGCATTCCGGTCCCAGCGTATCCCCTTACGCATAAGTGTCTGCCGCTGGCCTCTAATTGGAGAGCCTTTGGTGCGTGGTCTAAATGGTTTTGCAGGACCTGCCATATCCATGGCTGTAACTCGAAAAATGGATAAAGAGACAGCAAGGGCATATCTTGCACCCTATGATTCGTGGAATAATCGTGTTGCAGTTTCTGCCTTTGTTAGAGATATTCCTCTTACGCAAGAACATCAATCCTACAATACATTAAAATCCGTAGAAGAGGGTCTTGATAAACTTCAAAACTTAAATATCCCAATGTTGATCTGCTGGGGAGGCAAGGACTTTTGTTTTAATAAAGCATTTTATGACGAGTGGTGTACCCGTTTCCCAAATGCTGACGCCCACTATTTTCAGGAGAGTGGCCATTATATCTTAGAAGATTCATTTGATGAGATTGGTCCACTCGCTGTTAACTTTTTTGGGAGTAATGAGTGAGCCTTAATATAGCCCATTCACTTTCAGAAATTTCAAAAACCCTGGGAGATTCAGTAGCACTGATTGAAGCAGCCACTGAAAATGAAATTTCCTTTGCAGAGCTTGATAGACGTTCAAATGCCTACGGTCATATTCTCCAAAACAAAGGAATAGAGCCTGGGCAACGTGTTATGCTCATGGTGAAGCCATCTATTGACTTTATCTGCCTCACCTTTGCTCTCTTTAAGGTGGGAGCACCTGTCATTCTTATCGATCCCGGCATGGGGTATAAAAATCTTCTCAGGTGTATTGAAGGTGTCCAACCAATTGCATTTATAGGTATCCCTAAAGCTCATCTATTTAAAATAGTATTTCGAAAACGATTTCTCTCCATTAAA
Source organism: Desulfocapsa sp. (assembly GCA_030638765.1). The sequence goes on along the minus strand of DAOWDZ010000283.1, from coordinate 10,886 downwards.
AAAAGTCTATGCTGTGGCAATTCATTTGGAATTTTTGGCCAGGATATATCAAAAGTAGCCAAAGATGATCATGGCTCTTTCACAGTCTATGAAGCATATGCCGACGATCTCGCTGCTATAATTTTCACAACAGGTTCAACTGGGCCACCGAAAGGGGTGCGCTATGAGCATTCTGTTTTCCATGCTCAACTACGTTTAATCCGTGATTATTATGGTATTGGCCCAGGGCAGGTCGATCAACCAGCCTTTCCTCTTTTTGCCCTGTTTTCAACAGCCCTCGGGGCGACTGCTGTTATTCCAGATATGGATGCAACAAAACCTGCAAAAGTTGATGCTGAGAAATACGTGTCATCGATTGCAAGGTACGGGGTAACATATTCGTTTGGATCCCCTGCTATCTGGAATGTTATCTCCAGATACTGCGAAAAAAATGATCAGCGCATGAAAACCTTAAATAAAGTTTTGATGGCAGGAGCACCTGTCTCAGGTGATCTTGTGTCCAGATTGCAAACAGTTTTACCTGATAACGCCAACATTCATACACCATATGGAGCAACAGAGAGTTTGCCTATTGTATCAATTGAAGGGAGAGAAATTGCTACTAAGACATGGCCACTTACCAAAGAAGGGAAGGGGACTTGTGTTGGGCGCTCCTTGCCTGGCATTGAAATTAAGATCATTCCAATTTCAGATACGATTGTTCCAGTACTGGATTCAAATACCATCCTTCCGGTGGGGGAAATAGGTGAGATTATTGTTCGAGGTGACGTTGTAACTCGTGCCTATGAAAATAATGTATCTGAAAACAAGCTCTCTAAAATACAAGACAAAGACACTTTCTGGCATAGGATGGGAGACGTCGGCTATCTTGATGAAGAGAACAGGCTCTGGTTTTGTGGAAGACGTGCTCATCGTGTGATTGGGAAAAATGAGACTTTTTTCACTATCCCCTGTGAAGCAATTTACAATAACCATCCGGATGTATTTCGTTCTGCTCTTGTTGGCGTAACTGACTCAACTAATGGCAATATTCCGGTTATTATTGTTGAACTTGAAAAACAATCCATAGTTCAACCAGAACAACTGATTGCTGAACTCCGTGAATTAGGAAAACAAAATATTTTAACAATTCCAATCGAACACTATCTGATCCACCCGGATTTTCCCGTTGATATTCGACATAATGCGAAGATATTTCGTGAAAAACTTAGTACATGGGCCACAACAAAGCTTGAGGCGATGGTGTGAAAAGAGCATTAGTGACAGGTGGAGGTGGGTTTGTAGGGAGTTATATTGTACAGCAGCTTCTTTCGCGTAATGTTGAGACATTGGTTCTTGGTCGGAATCATTATCCTGATATTGAGGCTCTCGGTGCAACCTGTCTCAAAGGAGACATCTGTGACGCCTCCTTTATGCTAAGGAGTTTTGAAAATGTCGATACTGTTTTTCATGTTGCGGCACTGGCTGGTATCTGGGGTAATTGGGAAGAATATTATCAAATCAATGTGGTTGGGACAGAAAATGTATTAGCTGCCTGCAATACCAATAAAGTATCTCGTCTTATATATACATCTACTCCCAGCGTGGTTTTTAACGGCGATAATATTATCAATGGTGACGAGAAATTACCATATGCCAAAAAGTTTCTCTGTCATTATGCAAAAAGTAAGGTAATGGCAGAAAAGCTTGTCCTTGAAAATAATGTTGGAAATGATTCCCTTATTACATGCGCCATTCGGCCACATTTAGTTTGGGGGCCAGGTGATCCACATCTCATACCACGATTACTTGAACGCGGTAGAAACAAACAATTAAAAAAAGTTGGAAATTGCAGTAACCTTGTTGATATCAGTTATGTTGAGAATGTTGCGGAAGCACATATTCTTGCAGCGATAAATTTAGAGACAATAAAAACTGCAGCAGGTCAAGTCTATTTTATAAGTCAGGGAGAACCTGTTAATTTATGGAATTGGATTAATGAATTATTCTCTCACATGGATGTAGATACAATTGAATCACGCATACCATTTGTCACTGCATATTATGCTGGTGGCCTCCTCGAAATCCTGCACTCTCTATTTGCTCCCAATAAGGAGCCAAGAATGACTCGATTTCTTGCAGAACAGCTAGCGAAATCTCATCATTTCTCTATTACTAAAGCTAAAGATGACCTTGGTTATACCCCTCGTGTCAGCACAGAAGAAGGCATGAAACGATTGTTCAAGTGGTATAAAGCTCAAAAGGATTAATTAACTATGAATATAAAATATTCTTTCAAGAGAATTTTTATAGCTTGTCTTGTCGGTATCTTTTTTCAAAGTACCTGTATTACTAAAAGTATGGCATTCACGGTTGGTGAAGAGAGAGAACTCGGAGAACAGTTACTCTATCAAATACGACTGGCCTTTCCGCTTCTGGATGATCCGGATATATCACAATATATTAATGCATTAGGTGGTGAAGTATTGGAAGTGGCAGGGTACCAATATTTTGATTATCATTTTAATATTATCAACTCACCTCAATTCAACGCCTTTGCAGCTCCCTCAGGATTGATCTTTTTTTATACAGGTCTTATAGAAAAAATGGATCATGAAAATGAACTGGTCTCAGTACTTGCTCATGAAATCGGGCACGTCGTAGCTCGGCATATTGCAAAGGGCATAGACCAGGGTACCAAGATCAGTGTGGCTTCTACACTTTTAGCAGTTGCCAGTCTTGCACTTGGTGTCGGCGCATTGAGTCAGGCACTTTTTACAAGTTCGTTTGCAGCAGGACAGGCTGCAAACTTGCACTTTAGTAGGAAGCATGAAGAAGAAGCTGATCGACTGGCTTATGGCTGGATGAAAGAAATGGGACGTCATCCTGAGGGCCAGAAGGAAATGCTTCAGGAAATGCGTCGTATAAACCGTTACACCATGGGAAACAATGTTCCTCAGTATCTTTTGACTCATCCATATCCTGATGAACGACTTGATTATGTACAGTCGTTAATCGAATATGAAAAGGATGAATTGAAGAATTTTAAGGATACAGAAGACTTTGAATTTCTCAGGATGAAATATCGAATTATGTCCCTTGTAAAGGATGGGAAAAATTTGAGAAATTATTTTCTAAGTAATCTTGCCTCTTCATCATCAAAAAGTGAAAAGGTTATGCTTAATTATGGTTTATCACAACTTGATCGAATTGAGAATAATTACAAATCAAGTAAAAAACTTCTCCAGGATGTTATTGATTTTTACCCTAACGAATCCATTCTTTTAGTTGATCTAGGCCTTGTTGAGTTTGAGGCAGGTAATAAAGATCGTGCATTAGCATTAATAAGTAAGGCCTACGATTCTAATCATAATGATTTATGGGCAACTTTTCAACTGGCACGTGTATGGTTCGAATTTGGAAACTTTGATAAAGCAGAAAAGTATTTTAAGGAAGTTCAGGGGAAGATGCCCGAGTATTCAAAAGTATACTTTGAATTAGGGAAATTAAAGGCTGCTAAAGGTCAGCATGGTGATTCTTCGTTTTTTTTAGGTGAATATAATTTATACGAAGGACGTTTGAAACTTGCCATGCACAACTTTAAAAAGGCAGAAAAGGATCCTGGTCTGGATGTAGATCTTAAGGCTAAGATCAAAGAAATGAAGGAAACAATCAAACGTTTAAAAAAGAAAATGTAGCCGTATTATTTCAATCATTGATATACAAAAGAAATTCTCTGTTTCCCTTTGGCCCAAGAATTGGACTTGGTGTTATTCCCGATACTTGGAGCCCAACAGTTTTGGCGAAAGCATATATTTTATCGATTGCCTGTTGGTGATGCTCTTTGTTTATAACCACACCACCCTTTGGAATCAAATTTCGTGGCAATTCAAATTGAGGCTTAATGAGGCAGATTATTTGTGTTTTGTCGCCAAACAGTGGAATTAGAGGGGGAATTAACTTAGTGAGTGAGATAAATGCTGCATCAATTACTGCCAGGCCAATCGTGTCAGTAATTTGTTCCTGAGTTATTTTACGGGCATTAAAACGTTCTATTACCACCACACGTTCATCTTGTCTAAGCTTCCAGTCAAGCATCCCATAGGCAACATCCACTGCATATACTTTTTTTGCACCGTTCTGAAGAAGACAGTCCGTAAAACCGCCACTTGATGCTCCAATATCTACACACGTAAGACCTGTTGGATTGAACGAGAATGTATCAAGTCCTCCTTGTAATTTATGGCCTCCTCGTGAGACAAAAGGGCAACGTTTCTTTAAAGAAGGTAGTGTTGTATTAGGAAAAAGACTCCCAGATTTATCAGCACAGGTTTCATTAACGAATACTTCACCGGCACCTATAAGTCTTTGTGCTTGTTGAACGTCAGAAGCCAAATTACGTTGAACCAGCAGTGCATCAAGACGAATTTTACCCATATAGAATCCCTATACAAAAAAGGCGAAATACTAAAGCGAAGAGATTCTTTGCCTAGCTGTTTCGGCTTCTGGAGAAGAACCATAGGAAGCAGTAATCTTTTTGTAAATCATAATGGCAGTATCAATATCTGATAACTGCTCAAAGGATTGGCCTTGTCTGAGCAAAGCTTTAGCAGTATGAGAGTTGTTGGGAGAGCGGGATATTATTTCCTGGTATTGTATGATGGCTTGATCATAAGCCCCCTTCTTAAAAAGACATTCTCCCATCATGTAACGGGCTTTTAAAAGCGTAGCTGTCTTTCCTTTACTTGTGGCAGTTTTCTTGAATATTTTAAAGGCCTCATCAAATTTGCGGGCTCTGTAGAGTTGCATTGCCTGCTCGTGTGTATCGACTTTCTCAACAACTTTTAAAGCCTTTTCGGGTTGCGAAATTGAACCAGAAGCTGTTGATGAGGTTACAGGAGTGGTGTTACGTTGAGAATTGATGGTTTGAGTTTGAAAAACAATTTTTCTTGATAGAGGACTAATGTGGAGAGCGTTTCTGTTACTTGGTACGTTAGCTGCGGCAGCTGTTGCAGCAGCAGCCTGTTGTGCACGGCGCATAGCAGAGGCAGCAGCTTTCTTTGCAGCTTGTGAACGGCGTTCAGCATCTTGTACGCGTGCTAATTGCATTGCAGTAAGGGATTGATTTTGGTTTGAAAGTCTGGAATCCATTTCAGCAATCTGTATTGTGAATTTTTCATCCTGCTGAGAAGTTAGACTTTGAAGTGCCAGTTGAAACTCTTTGTTTTGCTCCTGAAGCATGCGGTTCATGTGGGCATTTTCTTCAAGTTTACTTGTCAGTTGAAGTATTTCATTTTGTAATTGATCTACCTGGCCAGAAGACATCGCCTGTCGTTGTTGCATTTGGTCGACGGTGTTAAGCTTCATATCTTCAAGCTTTTTGTTAATTGATAACACACGATAATTCAATTTTCTAACATCTTGCTGAGAGGCACAATTGCTAAGAAGAGGCATAAGTCCAACAAGAATGAGTAAGGTAAAGTATCTTTTTTTCATGGATTTTTTAATTATATGTAAAATGTTTTTATTTATAATTGCTACTCCAGCGAGGATATGTCTGATTACCAGGGATTTCAAAAAGTTTCCTTTTATATGATCCATTTTTCAATACTGCAAATATTTTCTGTGATTGGCCATTACGAAGTGAAAAAAGTATCTGTTTTCCATCAGGTGACCATGTCGGAGATTCATGGTGAGCTGTACCATCAGTTATCTGCTTAGGCGTGGCACTAGGTCTTGGGGCAATAGTATAAATTTGATATGCTCCATCTATAAGACTTGAGTAGGTAATTAAGTCATCCTTTGGAGACCAGCTTGGCTCTGCATTCTCACGACCTTTAAAGGTAATTCTCTGAACCTTGTTGCTTCTCAGATCCATAATGTAAATCTGAGGACGTCCACTTCTGTCGGAAACGAAGGCTATTTTTTTTCCATCAGGAGACCATGTCGGAGATACATTAATTCCTGATCGATATGTTAGTTGTTTTATTATTTTTCCCTTTCTATCAAGTAGAAAAAGATCAGGGTTTCCATCTTTACTTAAGGTGAGAATCATTTTTTTTCCATCAGGCGACCATGCTGGAGCAAGATTCATACCTCTTCGCCTTGAAAGTGGCCGGGTGGTACTGCTCTGTTTAAGGTTAGTTATATAAAGATTCTGATTTCCTGAATGGTATGAAGTGTAAGTGAGATATTGTCCACCAGGCAGGAACCTTGGTGAAACAACAAGGTTTCTATGTCGTGTTACCTGTCTGGTTTTCTCACCTAGAATATCAGTTAAGTAAACTTCCTTAAAACCACTTTTGTCAGAGATAAAGGCGATCTTGCTTGAAGAAATACCTTCTTGGCCAGTCATTTCTTTGATAACTGCATCAGTAAAACGAAACAGCATTGATTGTTCATGATTGCGCTGACCTTTATAACGTTTGCCCATAAGCATATCACCGCCAGCAACATCAAGGAGTCGGATTTCCATTTGAATACCCGATGCAGAAAGAGAATAACTCCCTAGAACAACAAAATCGGCACCTGAGGTTTTCCAATTTGCATCCTGTCGTTTACTATATTGATCACTTGAGAGAAGAGAAAAAATGCCATGGAAATCGAGTGATTTTCCTAAGGAGTCTGCGAGATCGCGTCCTAACGTCTGCAGGCGATCAGGTTGGTTAATATTAATAAACCAGGGAACAGCAATATTAATTCTACGAGCATCGGGAGAGGTTATATCGATGTATGCGATCTGTTTAGCAGAAATGTGAGTGGGTAGGATTGCAAAAAAGAGAAATAAAATTGTTAAATATCTAAGTTTCATAGGAACATTTGAGAAAGTAAAGGAGTGTTAATTGATTTCTAGTTAGAGTATAAATGGTTGAAAGTTGCAGTCAACTATTTTAAGAAAAAATGAGAATCTTTACTGTATTTGACCTGGCATAAAAACGAGCCCTATGGAGTATTGAGATACTCTCATGGCACCAGGGATAGGTAATAACGGGTTTGATTCCTGTATAGTTCTACTGACGAACTGGTCAAATACCCTATCACCGGATCGTTTTTCAAAGTTATGGCTGACAATATATCCATTTTTCGCAATAGTTATTATGATTCTTGCGGAAAGCTCAGGATTCCAGGTTTTTATATCAGGTAATGCCCAGTGCTGCATTAATTTACCACCAATTGATGACTGATATTGTTTTTCAACTATAGTACTTGAATTTCCACTATCTCTGGGACTAACAGTTTGATTCCCAGAGTTGGTACTGGAGACTGCTGTCTCATTTCGTAACATCTGTTTAAGTGCTTTAACAGCATCTCTGGCAGCGATACTTTCAGCATCAGCAAGTTCCTGCTGGCGACGGGCATCTATTAAAAGTTGTTCTTGTCTCCGTTTTAATACTTTCTGGGAGGCTAGTTTTTTACGTTGAGTACTAGTTGTTTTGGAAAGTTTTTTCTTAACCTTTCGTTTTAAAGGTTTTATGGAAATTGCTTTAACTGGAGTTACAGGCGAATCGGTAACTTCAATTGGGGCAATGGGAGCTTTTTTTTGAATTTCAACAGGTTTTAATTTTTGTATGGTAACTTTAGATTGTACCTGTGCTTGAGCGGGTGGAGTATTTTGGGGAATAGTAGGAGGAAGGGGGGCTGCAATACTGATAAGATCCACCGTAAGAAATTCAAGAGGTATTGGTTTTTTATCGATATATTTTGGAATGATAATAGCTGAAGCTAAAATGATCACATGACTTAATACGGCAAGATTAAAAGGCAGCGTCCAGTTCAAGGCGGACGATTTTATCTCATGTTCTCTGAACACGATTAGAGCGGCTCTTTTTTAGGTTCGGTGATCATCCCAAGTTTGTCAAATCCTGCAGCTTTTATATCAGCCATAATGGAGACCACCATCCCATATGCGACCCGTTTGTCTGCTTTAAGAAATATGGGTTGTTCCATATCTTTACCATGTGTTTTTTCAAGCTGTTGCCGAAACATCGCCTGGGAGACTTCAATTTTTCCAAGCATGATTTTACCATCTTTATCAAGTGTTACAATAACAGGTTCATCATCCTGGCGAAGTGATTTTGCTGTTGTTTCCGGAAGATCAACTTCGAGTCCCTGAGTCATCATTGGGGCTGTGACCATGAAAATAATGAGCAGGACAAGCATAACATCAACGAGAGGAGTGACGTTGATTTCGGAAACAAGACCACCTCTTTTTCCAGTATTAAATCCCATGTTTTTCTTATACCCTGCTCAGAAGATCTCGTTCGACAAGATTGAGGAAGTCGGTTGAGAAATTTTGCATTTCAGTTTCAATGTCACCGAGTTGATTTGCAAAATAATTATAGGCTATGACTGCTGGTATTGCCACAGCAAGCCCGGCAGCTGTGGCAACAAGGGCTTCTGAAATTCCAGGTGCAACAACAGCGAGGGATGCAGAACCTCGCATTCCAATATCATGAAATGATGTCATGATACCCCAGACAGTACCAAAAAGGCCTATGAAAGGAGCTGCTGAACCCGTGGTGGCAAGGAAAGAGAGTGATTTTGCAAGGTGGGTGATTTCTTGAGATTCGGCTTTACGAATGGCACGTTTAAGGTTGTCCATGGTAGCAAGTTGCATTTCAAGAGGTTCGTTGCCAGTGTTGATCTCATCTCTATTTCTTATTTTATTAATTTTTTGAAGTTCAGAAAATCCTGCCTGAAATATGGCGGCTTCAGGGCATAAAGTGTGTTCTGCAGCGGCTTCATTTGCATCATTTAATGTTTTAGATGCCCAGAAGGAATCCAAAAAGATATCTGTTTCTTTAACAGCTTTTTTTAACATCCGGGTCTTCATGAAAATTATTGACCAGGAACCGAGAGAGAAAATCAAAAGAGTCAGCATTACCATTTGTCCCATGGGACCGGCATGCATAATCATATCGGAAATTGAAAGTTGCACTATTTAAAGTTCCTATGAAAAGTGAAAATACATTTAAAGTTGTTTGTTTTTATATAGTATCTTAAACGAAAGGTCAATCACCTGCGAGTGTACATAATTTGATTATGTACTCATCAAGTTGATCCTGATAGTGAGTAACAGAGACCTCCATTCCGCACGCCGTGCAGATCACAGTGGCATTGTTTCAGCGCCCATGAATTTTTGCTTGCTTTCCATCACAAAAGATACAGAAAAATAAAGGCTCAAGATTCTCTGTTATCTTCATACCATTTGAGCAAGTGTACAGGCAAAATCAGCCTGTACAGCGACTTTACCCCGAACTCGTAGTGTACCTTTTAAAAACCAGGCGCCACCAAGTGTTTCTTTGAGTTTTACCTTCATGATAATGGTATCTCCAGGTCCAACGGGTCGTTTGAATTTAACACCCTCTACACGAGTCAATACTGGAACTCCTTTGACATCTTGTTTAGAATTTTTCAACATAAGAGAAATTAGTAAGGCACCTGTCTGAAACAGTGCTTCACATAGGATAACGCCAGGAAGGATAGGGTGGTCTGGATAATGGCCTTTGAAGATATCAAGATCTTGTGGAATGAACTTTTCAGTGGTTAGACTTGAATCTACAAATTCAATCATTGAGTCAACCCATAGAAAGGGTGGACGGTGAGGGATTAAGTCTCTGATTTTTAGATCATCAATCACTTGATTAAAGCCCTCCGTTAACATCGAGCACAGCTCCTGTAATGTACCCGGCTTCTTTTGAAGAAAGAAAAAGAACGGCAGACGCTATTTCAGCAACTGTGCCGAATCTACGCATGGGAATTGTCTTTTTATGGGCTTTAAGCTGTTCCTGAGTGAGGTCTTCGAGTAGTTCAGTATCTATAAATCCTGGAGATACACAGTTGACTGTTATCTTCTTTCGAGCTGTTTCTTTGCAGAGACTTCTTGTGAGTCCTATTTGACCAGCCTTTGATGCTCCATAGTTGGTTTGTCCAGCAATACCAAGGGTAGCAACAGGGGAGGTAATGTTGACAATTCTGCCATATTTCTGTTTAAGCATAAGCAGTACAGCACCGCGGCACATATTGAAAGTACCAGTGAGGTTGATATCGATAACGTCTTGCCAGCTTGATTGATCCATCAGGGCAAGGAGTCTATCACGCCTGATTCCGGCGTTGTTTATAAGGATATCAATAGTGTCATATTTTTCTTCAATCATGGAAAAAAAATTATCAACCTGTATGGCATCTGAAACATCACATTGATGCAGTTCCAGGTCACCATTGAGATTGCTGCACTCCAGGAGAAAAGAATTTGCAGCCTCAGTATTGCCAGCGTATACACCAATGACGGTTGCACCTCGTTCAAGGAATGCGAGAGTGATGGCTTTCCCAATCCCTCTGCTTGCTCCACTGATAACTATTTTTTGTCCGGTAAAGTCTTGCATCTCAGTCATCCTGTACTTCTCATGTACGCATCAACGTCATTGGAAACAATGACACCATAGTTTATAGCTCCAAGCCAGCCTGACATGATAATGCCCACAGAACCCACATGAAATAGCCCGTTGACCTCTTTGAATATTTTTCTGGAGATATCCAGTCCTTCAAATTTTGTACCAAAGGATGTGCCGTGAGTGTGAAGAGTATAACGATTAAATGTTTTTGGAGTTGCCGCTTCCACCCAATCAATTTTATCTTTGGCATTGGGAAGGTAGCGCTCTAAGTCAAGAAGAGTTCGTTCAATGAGTGAATCTTTCTCTTTTGCATACTCGTCATCGGTGAAGCTTTTCCAATCATCAAAGTTGGAATTCATTGAAGCAACGATGGTGTAGCGGTTGTGCCCTGGTCTGGTTTTAGGATAATAGACGGAAAATGTTTTAGATTTAGTTTTAAAGTCAAGAAGTTCGGAAGAATCAAATTCTTCAGCGGTGGATGTGAAAATAAGATCACCAATAGTGTCAATTGTT
>DAOWDZ010000126.1 GCA_030638765.1 Desulfocapsa sp. | reverse complement strand
TCCTTTAACTTTAGCCAAGTCTTTGAAGAATGTGGATATGGTTTGCAGTATCATAAGAAAAATGCCAAGTACCATAATTATTTTGATTGGAATCATGGAGGGATTCCATTGGGAGAAGTTACGCTGCCCATATTCGATGGCGTACATGGTGCTCGATATTGAACCGATCAAGAGTGTAACGAGGTAAAAAAGCAGGAAAAAATTGGTGCACACATCCACTTTTGCTTTCGTTTTATCCGACCAGTTATCATAGAGCAGATCCATTCGGACATGTTCCTTCAACTGCATCGAATAGGCACCACCTACAATATAATATCCGGTGATAATAAACTGGGCCATTTCAACGGTCCAGGAAAGCGGCATATTTAAGATGTTTCGTGTAATTGCACCCAGCAGCAGCACAGCAATCATAAGAAATATTGAGTACATAGCCGCACGACCAAGCTTGGTCGATACGTAATCCACGTATTTAACGTAAGAAATTACAAATTTTGGCATTGAATTATGTGTTCTCCTGCTTGCAAATCCGGTAAAAAAAGGAAGGATGGCTATTTAAAGCGATTGTTCTATTTCATCGATTCAGAACTCAACATATCGGTGCTGACTTCCCAATGACGATGCATAAACTAACAAACCACGACCAGTCGGTCAATTTCAAAATTTTCCTTCAAAATTTTCCTTACCTTTTTATATTTATCAGTTGCACGTAACAATTCTCCCCAACGACCGCAAATAACTGCCTCTTGTTACAAAATAGTCATCGTGACTATACCATTTAATTGTCATTACTGTATCTTCTTCAGACATCGTCACAAGCAACTACCCGTAAAACAATAACAAGGGCTCAAGAATGAAAAATGCACGGGCAATTATACTAATTATGTTTTTTTCCTTAGCCTCTCATTGCTTTGCGGCAACAGAGCCCCCCAAACAGAAATTACTTTACATAAACTCCTATCATACTGGCTATAAGTGGAGTGATGACATTGAAAAAGGATTGCTGAAGTCTCTGAATATAATTGTCAGAAAAGATGGCTCCTACGACACATCCAGCAGTACAATCGATATCAGAATGTTTCGGATGAACACCAAAATCAACAAATCTGAAGAATCCAAAAAGCAAGCAGCCATTGAAGCAAAACAGATCATCGAAGAATGGAAACCCGATATCGTAGTTGCCAGTGATGACAACGCTTCAAGATACCTAATCGCCCCTTACTATACAAACAGTACGCTACCCATTGTCTTCTGTGGCATCAACTGGGATGCTTCACCCTATGGTTTTCCCACATCTAATATTACAGGAATGCTTGAAATAAGCCCTATCCTCGAACTGACGAAACTCCTGAGAAAATACGCGAAGGGAGATCGCATCAGCTATATTGGTGCCAACAACCTCTCTACTGAAAAGAACAAAGAACGATTAGAAAAAGAACTTGGACAAAACTTTCACAGTGGAAAGCTCCTTGATTCTTTTGAAAAATGGCAACAGGAATACATACATCTCCAGAAGAATACCGATATGATTATATGGCTGAGCCCCATCGGTATCCAAGGCTGGAATGACGAAAAAGCTCAGGAACACATCCTTATGCACACAAAAATCCCAACTGGTGCCATGGGCGATAACGACATTCATTACGCATTAGTCGGCAAAGTAGGAATAGCTGAAGAGCAAGGATGGTGGTCCGGCAAGACTGCGTTGAAAATACTCAACGGATCTTCACCGAATGACATCCCTGTCACTAGCAACAAACAATCAAAACTCTACCTGAACATGAAACTGGCTAAGCAGATGCAGCTTAAATTTCCAATTGAATTAATTGGTCAGGCGATATTTGTCGGGGAGTAGCAGCCGAAAGTGAGATACAGATCAATAACCTTCAAAATTTTTCTTCTGGTAACCTCTGCTTTTATTTTTATGGCCATAAGTATCAATATTATGGCAAACAGGCTTCATCATCAGATAATCAATAACAACCAGCAAAATGTCTATTCGGAGAAGTTACACAGGATTAGAGCAAAGCTGGACAGAAGTCACGAACGTCTTATTAAAACACAGTTGATCGAAGCCTACACAGAAGACTTCAAATCCTCAGTAATAAAAGAACTCAGGCAAGTTTTTTATAAAGAGAACACACTGCCTACCTATCCATTTATCCTCGACAACGAGGGTACAGTGGTAATGCATCCGACACTGTCGAGAGAAGATACATCTCTTCAGAAATTTGAATGGGTAAAAACAATGCTCCTTTCCAATAAAGGAGATTTCACCACAGATTACCTTGACCAGGAAAGTTGGTTTATCCACTTCAAGTTTTCTCCATGGAATTGGACAGTCTGCTATGTTTTACCACTGGAACTAAAGTACAATGACCTCAAACAGTTCCAGAATATTCTCACCATAATTATTATCGGAGTCAGTGGTGTTTCACTTTTAATTCTGGGATTAATTATTCCAAAATTTACCCACCCCATAACAGAATTAACCATTGCCACCCAGGCAATGTCCGTTGGAAATTTCGAGCAGAAATTAGATTTAAATTCAAGCGGAACAGATGAGGTTCAATCACTAACTCACAGTTTCATCCATATGCGTGATTCAACTAATAAAGCAATTTCAGAACTCAAACAAGAAATACATAAACGCAAAGAGGTGGAAACAACTCTGCTAAAAAAAGAGACACAACTCCAGGAACAAAAGAATCGCCTGCAAGCCATCACAGAAAATGTACCGGGAGCTGTCTATCAATCCTACTCCAGGAAAAACGGAGAAAATGGAATCCACTATGCCAGCCCAAAATTCTATGACATCTTTGGGCTGAATGTATCCAACAACCCAACTCTTCTTCGACAAGCATTTTTCCAGAACATTCATGAAGATGACCAACAATCCTGGAGAGATTCTGTCAAGCAAGTGACCAGAAAACCATCCCCATGGAACTGGAAGGGGCGTTATGTAAAGCCTTCCGGAGAAATCATCTGGTTTGAAGTTCGCTCAACACCTACTATTCATGAGGATGAAGTTGTATTTAATGGTATTTGTATTGACATTACTCAAAATATCAAGCATGAAAAGCAGAAATTAGAAGCAAGCCTGCAAAAAGAACAACTCATAAAACTTGAAAGCCTTAAAACAATGGCAGGGGCAATTGCTCACCGTTTTAATAACGCTATGACAGCTGTACAGGGCAATCTTGAACTTATGACACGTATCTTGAAATCAGACTCCATCGAGCACAAGATGGCCTCTGACGCAGCATATGCTGCAAATGATGCTTCTCTTGTTGGCTCCAGGATGCTGAGTTACGTCGGACAACAACAGCCAAAGCTCGCAACTATACCACTGGAAACAGTTGTCAAAAAAAGTCTCGCTGCATTTGAGAACAGCTTAAATCCAGCAATTTCTCTCCGATTCACTCCACCAAAGCAACAACTATACTGCTCAATTGATCAAGTTCAGATAAATGAGGTGCTTGAAAGTGTCATTACAAATGCCATAGAATCTCTGGACAACGAAACTGGCACAATCGAAATATCAGTTGGTTGCGATCATTTTTCAATGAATTCTTTCCCTGCCATTTTTCACAATGATGAGTTCAAGGGTGAAAACTATGTATTTTGTCAGATAAAGGATTCCGGTCATGGTATCAGTCAACAAAACCTGTTACGGATTTTTGAACCTTTTTACACAACCAAATTTATTGGCAGAGGACTTGGCCTTGCTTTAACCGTCGGTGCAATGCAGGCGCATCATGGTGCAATAACCATTGAGAGTTCACTCGAAAAAGGAACCACTGTCAGAATACTCTTACCGGAAGTTCCAGCGTCTGAGAAAGAAGAGCCCTTCCCCAAAGATACTCGGAATGCCTTTATACAGCAGCTAACAGGAAACATCCTTCTTGCCGATGATGATGAGATGGTTCTTGACGTTGGTAGAAATATGCTCGAGTTGTTAGGCCTTACAGTCCACACAGTTAAAAATGGCCAGGAAGCCCTTGATGCAATTCGCGAGAACAGTATTGAGTTCAGTATGGCAGTTCTTGATGTGTCCATGCCTGAAATGGATGGCATTGAAGCAATGAAATCAATCAAAAAGATCGACCCCAGCCTGCCTATACTGCTGAGTAGTGGCTATTCTGAAGAGAATCTCCCCATCAATAAAGAACGGACAAACCAACATGACGGTTTTATAAGTAAGCCGTTCCAGTTAACTGATATAAAGAACATTCTTGAGAATGTTTTATCGTGAAAAAGAGTTAACCCTTCTCACGATAAAATCGTTTTTTCACCTTTTGACTTTAGGGTATCATTTATAATGATGAGGCAAAGGATTGCAGTCCCTCTGGAAAGTCTTTCTCCTCAAAGCAGTAGCGCATCTCAAGAAACTTCCCTCTAAAGGATTTGATCTTGTCTTTAATATTGGAATCATTTTTCAAAAGATCTGCCATTAAAGAGGCTAGATCCTGGAAATCAGCTGGTTTCATGCCAAAACGTGTCATTTCAGAGACGCCTAATCGTAATGCACCGGATGCAGTAAATCCCTCTTCAACCGGAGTTGCCTGATAGTTAACAATTATATTGTTCTCTTCCATCATCTTTGCAACTTTCGCACCTTTTCCATACCCCACATGTACAAGAACCTGATGCGTTTCTGTGAAACTGATTTCAGGATCTCCAGCCACATCAAGACCTTCATCTTTGAGTGCCAGAGCAAATGCTTTTGCATTCTCAAGAACAGCTTTCTGATATTCATCCTTAAAATGATTCATTTCATAGGCTGAAAAGAGAAGTCCGGTCATGGTTCCAAGATGATGATTACTGACACTACCTGGAAAGGTTCGTCTTTGAATAGCTTC
>DAOWDZ010000212.1 GCA_030638765.1 Desulfocapsa sp. | reverse complement strand
CCCAAGAAGTTTGTAAAATTTCGGGGGGATTTTGGTACTGCTGATGTTTTCTGTGTTGTGAGTGGACCCAATGAATTGAGTAAAAGCATCTTCTGCAAACCCTATTTCTTTCCCACTGATACGTAGTTTTTCCTGTAGGTCTTTTCTTCGTGTGTCTGTCCAGAATTCTTTCCAGGCATTGAGGTTACTAGTGGCCAGTTCAGTTCCCGGAAAGATCATCGATGGTACAAAGGCAGAGGCTATTTTTCCGGATCTTTTATCAGCTTCAAGGTGTGTAAGAATACTGTCATTTGTATTTTGTAAATCCGTCGCTTGGCCAGTGCTCATCAACACAACTTTTGTGTCCATCTTTCCCCAGACCTCAGAAAAGAGTGTGTCAGCGGCAAGGGTTTCACCACTCACCGTATTCATACTTTCAAGATTGACATTGAATTCGGGGCGTGCAAAAAACAGGAGTGATCCAGTAAGAAATAGAGCTGCGATGGCTCCCGGGCGTCCAGTGTTGTAAAGCTTATCAACAATGTTCTGCAACGGAAGGTTCTGTCTGCTCGAAGGTGGCATTGATGGTGTGATATGTGGAAAAACAAAATGAACAAAGAGGAAGGAAGATAGCACACCCATGGCTGTAAATTGACCAAGTTGAACAAAAATAGGAAAACCACTAAAACTGAGGGTGAGAAAAGCTCCACAGGTGGTGAGTACGGCTAAAAGTCCGATGGCTCGAACTTCACCAGATGCCTCTTTCCCCTTTGTTTTTTCAGGTCGGTCAAGAAACAACAGATATGCGATGCCGTGGTCCACGGTGATGGAAATAAGGGCACCACCAAACCCGAGTACCATGATTGAGATTGATTGGTGGAATAGGGAAAAAAGAAAAAGAGCAGTGGCGGTTCCGGCAATGGCAGGAAGTAAGGAGAATATCCCTAACAAAGGGCGCGGAAATGCAACAAAGAGCAGCAGTCCAATGCCGGCGGTTGAGAGGAGAAGTGCAAGATTTACATCGTGACGGATGATACGTTCGTTATCAAGTGCGGCACGGTAGGCTCCAACGGGAGTGATTTTAGGAGTGATACCTTTTGAGTTGTATTTTTCTGTGAGTTCTTCTGAAATATCAGCCAGCAAGCTTGATATCTGCCTGGCAGAAGCTGTATTACTGCCACTACTGTTGGGGCGTGCTGTGACGAGAAGATGACGCTTATCCTGCGAAAATACAAATCCTTTGTAGATAGACGTGCCAGACACCGGCGCCAGCATCGCCATCTTGGCCATGATCGGTTCCATAAACCCTAAGGGGTCAGCAGTTATAAATGCACCCTGTCCTATTCCCTCAAGACTGCTTAGTTTTACAAGAATCTCTTTAAAGCGTTGGTCGATGAATTCCTTTTTCAGGCGGGGGGCTATGTCTGTTTTCAGTTCTCTTGCTGAAAAAAGAATAGGGAGGTTTTTCGTTACATGGAGTGCAAGATCAGGAATTAGATTTGCAATTTCACCGGTTCCCACCTCTGCGAAAGGTTTGCTTGAACGAAGGCGTTCCTCCAGATATTCACCACAGTCGGCCAGAGTATTCTGGTCAGCAACATTCAGGGTGACATCCATGGCTATCTGGTCGTGAATGGGATGATTCGTGAAGATATCAAGAGCGTCACTTATGACATTTTGATCAGAGGGGAGAGAACGCACAATATCTGTATCGATCTCAAGGCGCATGAATGCAGCAAGAGAGGCACTGAAAATCAGGATAAAAACAATGGTGAGGAGGCGAAGGTTAAACACTGTTTTTCTAAGTCCACATTTTTGCGAGCAGCAGGAGCAAACCCGCAATTAAAACACAATGAATAGCAATGATGACGCCTTTGTGTCGTTGATAGAGCTCGTTCATTCGCTGGATAAAGGGTAATCCGCCAAAAAAACGACGTATTTTATCCAGAAATATAGTTTTGTTGTCACTGCTGGCTTTGCTCTGAAATGCAATCATGGGCGAAAGTGCATAGAATATTTCCCCCCTCTTTTGCAAGAGGTTGTCGTAGGGGATATTGTTCCATGCTTCCTTGACCAGTTGCTTTGCAAAGGGGCGATTGATTGCATATGCATGGGCTAGACAGGTGTACTGTATTTCTACCACAGATGAAATACCTGTTCGTCTCATTTTATTACTCATCGCACCAAGAAAAAATCCGTCCCAGTTGGTAGTGTTCTTTAAAAACTGACTACTTTCAGTGATTGCTTTTTCCAGATAGTTTTTAAAGAAGACATCATCTTCAAAGATCAGGATATGGTTTGCTTCAGTCAACAGAGCATTGTTTAAGCACTCCATGTGAGATTCAAAAATCCCCTTTTCCGGGTTGTCCTGATGTTTTTTAACAATAACAAATTCCACCCGGTCATGGAGACCAACTGCGGAAAATTGTTTTTTGACTTCTGTTCTCCGGTCAGAACGGGTATCTATTGAGATGCAGTAGATTTTGTCAAAAAAAGACCATGGATCGGGTGTGGTTCCCATGTCAGATCCGTCTCTTTTTAGGAGAAAAGGATGTCTGGGTGCGAGATTTCATTAAAAAATTCATAGAAAAGATTGCTGATACTGAATTTGTACGTGTTGCCATCGAAGAAAAGGCAGATCTCTCCGATTTTAAGGAGAAGCCCTCTTTGCAGGTTCTCACCGGAGTTTTCTTAATTATCACCGGCTCACTTTTAGGTTGGCCTGCCGTTGCTGTGCTTGGGGTGCTCGCTGTCAAATTCAATGAACCTCTTCTCGCAGTTGTTGGTGGGCCTCTTGTGTATGGCTTTTCCTATCTGGTATTTGGGCTTGGAATGTATTTTTCCGGTGCCAAATACACTGTTATCTTTTTTCGTTGGCTGAGCCGTGTTACTGTGGAAAAGGTGTCAGCCTGGGTAAATCATGATGGGGCTTAATTGCTCCCCTGCTTACATCCCTCATTCGTAATCCTTTGATTGTCTCACAGACTGTTCCTTCTGTATCAAAAATTGAAAGATCAAATAACAGCTCATCCTTTTTTACAGATTGAGCAAGCACCGTGGTACGGTATTTTTTTCCTGCCTGCGTAGGTTTGTTGATTTGGCGCGTGCTAAAACCAACGGGGAATGGGACAAAGTCTGTAAGGCATTGGCCAAGAACACAGGCCGCATGCATGGCGCCATCAAAAGGAAATGGTGAGCCAAGTTCCTGCTCCATTGCATGCTGTTTTGTTAGAGTTGGAGCTTCGAGGGTGCCACAGGCTGTTCTGCCAGAGAGGCTTAAAGAGCCTTTTAAGCTGCGATAAATAGGGCCAAAGGGAACAAGTTCTTTGTAAATTCGATCAGAATCAATGGTGACATCGTTTTCATTTTCTGTAATCATCGAAACAGCTTCTATTTTCAGTGGAGCTGCATAAAAAGAGAGTTCAGCGTGTTCCTTGATCCGGCTCATCTTTTTAAACTGTATTTTACTCAACAGTTTGAGGCATATCCCTCCCTCGGTGTCATCAATTGCCACTAATGCCGTTATTTCTTTTGCATCGTCAGGAATAGAAAGGAATTTTGAAAAGAGTGCTTCGCTTATAACTGTTCTTTGGATGTCAGGTTTAATCTCTCTGGCAACTTCTGCTAGTAAAAGCATACTTTCCACTGCCGGAAAAATAGTCTGTCCGTTGAAATGATGGTCTTTAAACCAGGGATGGACGGGGATGATAACAGTTTTACGGATGGACATTATGCCGTTGGAAAACCTTCCCAGAGTTTGATCGTTTTTTTGTCAATCTCCACCGGAATGCTTTCACTGTTTATTGCGCAATGTTTTGTGAAACCGGTGCAGATAATTTCACCATCCGAGGCTCGTGTAATAAGATAATCAAACTGGAGTTTTACAAGTTCAATTGATGCTGGTCGTGTGTGAATATACATAAGGTCATCATAAAAAAGCGGGGTGTAATAGTTAAGCTCTGTTTTTATGATAGGATAGACGTAGCCGCTTTCTTCAATTTTTTTATAAGGATAGTTTGCTCCTCGCATAAGTTCTGCCCGGCCAAATTCAAAATATCTCAAATAGTTTGCGTGGTACACAACCTGGGATCGATCCGTGTCCACATAGAGAACCCGCATTTCGGTTTTATGCCAGAACAAACCGCTGTTACTGTCTTTAACGTGATGAGGATGATTGGGCAGAGATTCTGGAATAAAGGGTTTGGGTCGCATGGTATCAGGTTCCTTTAAAGACTATACAGCAATTGGTGCCACCAAAGCCGAATGAGTTGGAAAGTACATATTCGTAGGAATGTTTACGAGCCTGGTCGGGAACAACATCGATGTCGTCAAAGGCTGGATCGGGAATGTGATTAACTGTGGGCAGGATTATCGATTGTTGCATGGACTCAATGGAAAGTGCCGCTTCAATGGCTGCTGAGGCTCCAAGACTATGGCCGATTTGTGATTTGTTTGCAGTTACGGGGATATTACTGATAGCTTCACCGAATACTTCACGCATACATTCAACCTCGGTGGCGTCCCCTGTTGGTGTCGATGTCCCGTGGGCATTGATACTGCCTATGTCCTGCAGGTTGATCTCTGCATCATCAATGGCATTACGAATGGCGCGGACAATGGTTGCCTGATTTGGGCGCGTGAAATGTTTGGCATCGGACGTCCAGCCGATTCCTGCAACTTCTGCTTTTTTGGTAAGCCCTAAGGACTTAATCTTGTCTTCAGCAGCGAGAAGCAAAACACCAGCCCCTTCTGAGAGTACAAAACCTTTGCGGTCAAGACTGAATGGGCGTGATGCAAGGCTGGGGGTTTCATATGCTCTATCCTTGGGGCCGACTTTTATTGTAGCCAGCATATTGGAAAATCCCTGGATAATCTCGGGAACAATGCATGTTTCCACTCCGCCAGCAAGCACGAAATCACAGTCACCATCTCGTATCATTCTTGAACCGATGGCGATGGCATGGTTTCCGGATGCACAGGCACCCTGTGGTGAGAAGATAGGCCCTGTGAAATCAAGCAGCATTCCAGCTTTTCCCGCGGGAAGATTGGCGCACACATTGGGGAGTAGATAGGGACTAACTTTGAACGGTCCGTTATTGACATAATTATCCATGGCAATACGGTATGAATCGGTGCCGTTAAGGGCAGAGCCTATTATACATGCTGTTCGTGGGCCGGTTTCAGAAGTTATTTCAAGACCGGCATCAACCAATGCCTGTCTGCACATCTCCATGGTGAGGAAGATATAATCAGCATTCCAGATTGAGGCATCTTTACGGCTTACGTAGGGGAGAAGTGATGGATCCCAGTCGGGGATCTCACCAACTATGTTGGAGCGGCTTTCGGTTTCGCAGCGTGTTACACGGTGGAATCCCGCTTTT
>DAOWDZ010000227.1 GCA_030638765.1 Desulfocapsa sp. | reverse complement strand
CGTTCAAAAATGCCAGTCATTACCAAAGAAGATGGCTCAGTTTTCTTTGATACTGATTATGTGTTTGAGGCAGGAAAGGGCGATTGGCTGCGCGAAGGAAGTGATGCTGCCATTATAACCTATGGTGCTGTGACTCCAGCTGTTATGGAAGCCAGGGAAATACTGAAACAGGATGGACATTCAGTGGCAGTCTTAAACATGGCATCCCTTATGCCAATTGATAAAGATGCCGTATTAAAAGCTGCTGAAACAGGAGTTGTTTTGACCGTTGAAGATCATCATGTTAACACTGGTCTTGGTAGTATGGTTGGGACAATACTTGCTGAGGCTGGAACAGGGATAACCTTTCAGCGTTCAGGAGTCTCTCAATATGGCGGATCTGGAAAACCTTCAGATCTGTATGCCAGCCAGGGACTAGATAGTAAATCAATCGCGTCTAAAGTAAAAGAAATGCTTGCATAGTCTCTTAGCGACCACGAAAGTTTCTGACATAAAAAAAGGGCAGCTCCATGTGGAGCTGCCCTTTTTTTATCGTTTAAATTGAAATGTATATTTCTACTGAACGTTAATTTTAGAAAGGTAGCTGAGGGTTTTGATATAAATCTTTTCTGAAAGGTCATCAATAATTATTTCAAGAGCATCATGCTCGTTATCAGCACTCTCAGAAGAGCTGGTACCAATTTTATATTCTTCAGTCCAGACTTCATTGGAAACTTCTAAAATGACTTTGTCATTTTCAAGATCTTTTAAAATATAACGAACGGTGAGTAGCACTTTAACTTCTGTAGCATCATTTCCTGTACCGTAGGTTAGGCTCGGCAAGTCAATGGCAACAATTTCACCGGCAAGGATCAGGTTAGCGCCTTCTTTTTGTTTTGTAACAGAGGTACTTCCGGATTTCTGGTACCATTGCGTGAGTGATTGATAGATTTTGGCATCAAGCAAGAGTTCGTTAGTACGATTGTGCCAGTGGGTGAGGTAAATATCACGATCTGGCCCAGAATATACGTATGGGTTGTAGTATCCGCAGGAGACAAGCCCAAATCCTGTTAAAAGGAATAAAGAAATAAGAAGCTTTTTAATTTTCAATTTTACGCTCCATAAGAATTAAATGAATTATAATATCAGATAAATAGACAAATATTGATAGGCGATGGTAGCCTCAAATAACAATATTAACAAGTTTCTTCTTTATAACGATTACTTTTTTAATAGTTTGACCATCAATAAATTTCAATGCATTTTCATCCTTTAGTGCCATTTCTTCAAGGGTGGCATCATCAATATCAGAAGGTACCTGGATCCTTGAGCGAACCTTCCCTTTAATCTGAATAACAATGGTCAGTTCATCTTCTTTTGCAGCTTCTTCATTCCATGACGGCCACTGTTTGTCATCGATTGAGCTGTCTGGGTGAATTACACTCCAGAGTTCGGCGCAAAAATGGGGAACCATTGGGCAAAGTAGAATGAGAATTGTGTCTACAGCTTCTGTGGTAACAGCTTTTCCGATTGTTTCTTTGTTTTTATCACCACTGAGTGATGATAATATGTTGAAAAGTTCCATAACACCACTGATTGCGGTGTTAAAGTGGAAGTTATTTTCAATATTCCCGGTTACTCGTTTAATAGTTTGGTG
This sequence comes from Desulfocapsa sp., assembly GCA_030638765.1. Next base: position 1,685 of record DAOWDZ010000227.1, on the reverse strand, counting down.
TGTTTTTCGATGAAGTTCCCGTTCTGCTGAATTGAGTTCAGCACTTTTAATCGTATCGTAGAGTGTAATGTCATCAAGATGAGCTTGGATAAAGCGAAATATACGGTTTAGGAATCGAAAACAGCCTTCGACTCCTTTTGGATTCCATTCAAGATCTTTTTCCGGAGGAGCTGCAAAGAGAGAGAAAAGTCTGGTGGTGTCTGCACCATAGGAGGTAATAAGATCACTTGGGTCAACAACATTACCCTTTGACTTTGACATCTTAGACCCATCTTTTATGACCATTCCCTGTGTGAGAAGATTGCTGAATGGCTCATCAATATCAATATAACCGAGATCACGAAGTACTTTGGTGAAAAAGCGTGAGTAAAGAAGATGGAGGATAGCATGTTCAACACCTCCAATGTATTGATCAACTGGCAACCAATGTGAGGCCTCTTCTTTATTTAATGGCGATTCAGTAAAACGTGGGCTTGCGTATCTGGCAAAGTACCATGAGGACTCAACGAATGTATCCATGGTATCTGTTTCTCTTTTTGCATTGCCACCACATTTGGGACAGGTGGTGTCATAAAAAGAAGCTCGTTGGTGAAGTGGGGCGCAATTGTTTTCTTGAGAGCCTCTATCTTCAGGAAGAGTAACGGGTAACTGATCAACGGGAACGGGTTGTGTTCCACAGCCTTCACAGAGGATCATGGGAATTGGTGCCCCCCAGTAGCGTTGTCTGGAAATCCCCCAGTCGCGAAGTCTATAGGTAATGTGAGCATCGCCTATGGACTGAGATTTGGCATAATCGATAATTTCGTTTTTAGCATCCTCAGAATTTTTCCCTGTGAAGGATCCGGAATCAGCAAGGATGCCAGGTTCCGTAGATGCTTCCTCCATCTGTTCACCGTTAAGCTCATTATCTTTTGGAATTACTACGGGCTTTATTGGGAGATTGTACTTCTTGGCAAATTCAAAATCACGTTCATCATGCGCAGGGACAGCCATAACAGCACCGGTTCCATAGGCCATGAGAACAAAATTAGCGACAAAAACAGGTATTTTTTCACCGTTAAATGGATTGATACAAAAACAGCCGGTATCGATACCTTCTTTTACTGTGAGATCCTGATTTGATTGCTGTTGTTTGTCCTTGATAATACGCTGTGCAAAATCACGAATTTCCTGCTCACGAGGATTATTTACAAGTAATTTTTCAAGGAGAGGGTGCTCAGGAGCAATGGACATGAAGGTGACACCAAAGATGGTATCGGGTCTGGTTGTGAAAATGGAAAGTTTTTCCGTGTTTTCAAAACCGTCCACTATAAAGTCACATTGTAAACCGGTTGACTTACCAATCCAGTTGCGTTGCATGGTGACGACTTTATCAGGCCAGCCGCTTAGTTTTTCAAGATCATCAAGGAGCTCTTCAGCGTAATCGGTAATTTTAAAGAACCAGCCATTCATTTTTCTGGCGTCAACAATTTCATCACATCGCCAGCAAGCACCTTCTATGACCTGTTCATTGGCAAGCACAGTCTGGCAGGACTTACACCAGTTCACTGTGGTTGTATTTTGGTAGACTATGCCTTTTTCATACATCTCAAGGAATATCTGCTGTTCCCATTTGTAGTATTTGGGGTTGCAGGTGGCAATTTCTCGACTCCAGTCATAGGAGAGGCCTAGTTGACCAAGTTGTT
>DAOWDZ010000200.1 GCA_030638765.1 Desulfocapsa sp. | reverse complement strand
GCACGTCAACACTCTCCCGACGCTAAACTCCTTCTTTTTAACCGTAATTCTGACATAATCAACGCCTTTCTCAAAGAAGAAGTCGATTTTGCATTTGTACCTATCTACAACACTCGCGAAGGTGAAATTAAAGAATATTTCCACCTTCAGGAATCGTTGTCTAACGGGTACTGGGTTGATAATTTAGTACTCCCCATTCATCTCTCATTTGGTTGTTTGAAACAGAAAGAACCTGCAATTACTCCCACAAATATAATTGGTCGAGGTTCAGTGTTCAAGCAATGTGAAGATTACATCAGCGAACATTATCCACAGGCAACGCTCATGTCCGTTCCTGATATTGAAATCGCCATGCAGGATATAAAGGATAACAATCGCCTAGAGTATGCAATAGTTGATTCAGAAGAATTACTCCTTGAACATGGCTTTGAAATACGAGATCGTGAGATTGCGGCTCACAATCGTACTCGTTTTGCCATACTTGGTGAAAACCTTAGTGGATCAACAGGATATGATGCCACTGCCGTTATAACCAAGCCTTTGAAAGATCGTGTTGGAATGCTTGTTGATATCCTCGGTGAATTCACTAAGAGAGGCATCAATATACTCGATCTTCGCTCAGAAAATGACATTAAAACCCAGAAGTTACAAATATACCTCGAGATAGAAGGGCATATTGGAAATGAATTACTTCAGGATGCCCTGAAACATATCGAGACGAATGTCATACAGGAAGAAGAAAGTCTTCGCCTTTTAGGCTCTTTTCCTCGCGTTGACATGCGTGTTAAAAAGATAAACTCATTTGGGTTTATCGGTACAGGTGAGATGAGTGAATGGTTTGCAGACCGTCTCAATAATGAGGGCTACGAAACGGTAATGACCGGTAGATCCACCATTCTCTCCCCTGAAGAAATGATCCCTGATGTTGATGTTGTTGTTATCTGTGTTCCCATCTCTGTTACCGTTGCAACCATTCAGCAGTACGGACCATTACTTAAGGATGGACAATCCTTGATACTCCTTGCCGGTGAGTCGGAGCAGACGCTTAAAGCAGCTGCTGACAGTACAAGTCATGGCGTTGAACTTATGCTTGTTCATAATCTTTGGGGCCCGCAGGTGCTGACCATGAAGGATAAAAATGCCACGGTGGTGCGGACCTCTCGAAGCGGCTCTTTTTGTTCTGAATTTGAAGCTTTTTTATATAAACATGGAGCTGATATTTCGCACGACAGTCCAACTCAGCATGATTTACTCATGGGAGTCGGACAAAAATTACCAACAACGATATCGACAGCTCTTGCAATGACTCTCAAGCAACATAAAATAGCTTGCTCTGATATTGGAACACACTCAACCCTCACCTCTCTTTACGGAATTCTAGCCATGGCTAGAATTCATAATCAAAACCCTAGAACCTATGCAGAAATAATGGCAACCGGAGGGGATGGCAGAAAAATTGTACGAAGTTTTGCAGAAAACTTACTGCAAGTTATAAATATGGCCGAAGCTCAAGAAATACCAGAATTATGTGAGCTTATTGAAAATAGCCGTTCCCATCTTAGCCCTGAATTTCTTGCTGATCATATGAAAAGATCACGAGCAGTAGATTCTGTTTTAACAAAATCCGGAAAATAATCACATGGACAATAATCTCCCACAAAATCCCCCGAAGCCAACCGGAAAGAAAAGTAAATTATCACCCAATACAATGCTATTCATTATTATGTCATGTTGGATGGTTTTATACTTATATCTTGGTTCACAGGGAGGTGGCGGCTGAGGCCCTTCTCTCTTTCGGTCAGAAGGAAATCAATGTGCCGTACCTGAAAGTTTTAAAGATACAAATTCACCCACTGTTCAATAGTGGTATTGATATAATTTCACCAAGGAGTTGTTTTTTATGTATATTCAAAACTTAAGCGTTCTCGACGAAGTTCATGTCTGTCCCGACTGTGACACAGAAATGTCCTGCTGTGAAGTCCCACCTGTTCATGTTGGTGATGGGCTGGGATGGGGTTCTGAAGTTATGTTTATCTGCTTGAATGATGAATGTCCTGTTTTTAAAGGTGGTTGGGCAAAAGTAGATGTAAACTATGGACATAAGGGATCTTTTAGAAATATGCAACTTCCTGGTTCCAAGGAATTAAACGCTCTTATGGTTGCCTCCAGAATTGCATTTACAGGCTCAATTGTTGACCCGGAATCAATGCGGGAACAAAATGAACGCTACCAAAAAGAAAAAGAGGCCATTGCAGCACTTGATACCTGTCTTGAAAAAAATGATATCAGCCCTGTTATGACACTTATACTTGATGAATCTGCTAGTCCGGAAGCAAGATCTGGTGCCATTGATCTTCTGAAAAGTTTCAACGACCTGTCCTGTATCGATCCTATCAGAAATCATAAATTCAGGAATACGGAGTTCGAACAAAAATGTAATATGGTCATTTTTGTTCTCCTTAAAGAAAATAACAAAAAAGAATGTCCATTTTGTGCAGAATTGATTAAGGCTCATGCAAAAAAATGTTTGCATTGCAAGGCTGATTTATAGAGGACGGATAACAACGGCCAGCTTTCTATAAAAACTTTAAATTTCGAAATTATCAAAATTATACTTGCCAAACAATAAGCCAAAGGGTATAAAAAAAACGAAAAATTTAGGCGGTGGGTGTAGCTCAGCTGGTGGTAGCACCTGGTTGTGACCCAGGAGGTCGTGGGTTCAAGTCCCATCACTCACCCCATTCATTTAAAGAGTTTCAGGCATATTTGCTTGAAACTCTTTTTTTTTATATATAACTTCCTATGAAAACAATAAAACTTCCCGTATTCTTTTTTATTTCGTTATTGCTTACCAGCTGTTCTTCAAACACGCTGATCTCAAGCCGTATTAATCCTTCACAGGAACAATCTTCCATTGTTCCTGTTCTTGTAGTTGGTATAGCGAAGAATGAAACGAAAAGAAGAATTTATGAAGATACATTTGTTGACAGCTTGAATGCTACCGACACCAAAGCAATAGCCAGTTATACAGTCAGTAAACAATCAATTGAACCAACCAAAGAAGCACTTAGAACAATAATTGAAAAAACCGGAGCAAGAACCATCCTAATTACACACATGGTTGGCTCAGATGAAAAAGATTTCTATTTGCCCAATAATAGGGTTATTGGAACTAACAGTTATCCTCCAGGACTTTACGGTTACTTTCCTTTCATCTACGGTTACGTGTATTCTTCTGGTAGTTATGTCAATACAACTAAAGTATTGCTTGAAACAAGCCTCTACGACGTAGCATCAGAAAACCTAATTTGGACTGCAAGATCTGAATCCATCGATCCAATCATGACCAGAAAATACTATCAGGAATTGATCGATCTGTTTTTAGAAGATCTTGATTCGAAAAATATTTTATAAAAATTGGTATAGACTGGGCACATGACATTTCACTGTAAAAACTATGATATCGTAGAAGACAAATGTAAAAGACTTCACGGAGAATGTGTTCCTGGGCGACGCGGCTGTGTAGTTGAAGGACGTGTGGCCTTGAGTGAAGAACTTGAAGAGAAGGTCAAGGCTCTGGATGGAACTGTTTCTGAAGAGCTTCTTGAATCTCTGAAAAAGAAATGAATACGGAAAAACCATTTTCCGTATTCATTGTTCATTAAAAAAATCCGCTATACACTTTCACTGCGTTTCTGTTTTTTTGAAAAGTTTGCAGCTTCCATTCCGGCCACACACCCTTCTCCAACTGCTTTTGCCATTTGATACGGATGCCCAGTAATGTCACCTGCGGCATAAACACCAGCAACATTTGTTTCTGTTTTTTTGTTAGTATCAATGTGACTCATGGTGTCAATATCGAGTTGTATTCCAATCTCCAGGGCCAACTCCATTGCACCTTTGGCTCCAAGTTCAACAAAGACACCATCAAGACTTAAGGCACTCCCGTTCTCAAGAACGAGTGTTTGCACGACATCCTGACCAGTAATCTCACTTACCCATGTACCACTTACTACCTCAACAGCCGACTCCTCAAGTTTAGAAATTAATTCCTTTGATGCAACAAGCTCTTTATTTATAAGATAGACCTTTGAAGCATATCCGGTGAGCGTCAAAGCACCATCTATGGCTGCACTGGCATTACCCACTACGGCAACAGTGGTATTACGGAAGAAATTAGCATCACAATCAACACAATAGGAAACACCTTTTCCAAAAAATTCTTTTTCACCGGGTACTTTTAATTTTTTCCGTGATGTGCCATTGGCAAAGATCAATGTTCTAGTCGGAACTGACAGTCCACTTTCAAGTTCAAGCACAAATCCATCTTCATCCTGATAAATTTTTAAAACATCATCTTCCATTACATCAGCTCCGAAACGTTTAACCTGATCCATGCCGGCAACGAGTAGCTCTTCTCCTGACCTAACACCTTCAATACATGCATAGTTTTCAACATGTGCAGAAAATAAAGCACTTCGTTCTATTCTGCCAAGAAGGAGTACATCACATTTTTTCCTTACCGAATGAATCGCCGCCTGAATTCCTGCAGGTCCTGCACCAATAATCACAACTTCTTT
>DAOWDZ010000187.1 GCA_030638765.1 Desulfocapsa sp. | reverse complement strand
CATGAGCCGGATAAACGGCCATATCACCTTGAACAAACAAAGCATCCTCCTGGAACAACTTCGGAATTGAGGCATAGAATCTCAGGACCTGAGACTGTGAAGCAGCAGGGATACCCCTGATATTTACTATGCCAAGCTACGACGGTAAACTCTCATGAAAAGAATGCATTTAAGCAAACCCAATACAACAATAACCTTTCTTAATACCACACTTTTTCGAAATACGCTTCAAAAAAACCGATACTTAAAGCAACAGCGGAAGTTCACTTAATCACATTAAGAATATTCATGGCTTTCTGACTACCACTTACAACGAATGCCCTCACACCTTCGACAAGAGATTCAATTCTATTTTCAAATATTTTTCGCTCCTCATCCGAAAAACGAGCAAGAACATACCGTTCCACAGGAATATCGACGTGAACATCATTTTGGCCAGGCCTGCCAACACCATACTTGAGGCGAAAGAAATCCTTTGTCCCAAGACATTGAATAAGGGAACGAATTCCATTATGCCCCCCCGGTCCACCTCCTGATACAAGCTTCAGCCTTCCAGGATGCATATCAATGTCATCGTGAACAATCAGGATATGGTCAGGATTGATTTTGAAAAAATCAGCAAATCTGGCGATGGATCTCCCAGAAAGATTCATAAATGTCTGAGGTTTAATAAAATAAACACGCCTTCCCCAAATTGCGGCACGACAATATTGAGCATCCCACTTGTTTAACTCTAGAAATTCTTTTTCAGTTCTGGCAATAGCATCAACAACATCAAAGCCAACATTGTGCCGGGTTTGTTCATATTTGTTTCCGGGATTACCAAGACCAACTATAAGATAACTCTCTTCCGCCATTATCCTTTCCACATTATACATTCAAAAAAAAATCCGAAAAGAACCACTCAATGGTTCCTTTCGGATAGTCAGAATCCTCTTCATCTGAAAACAGGACAAAGAAACTGAGCAACACAGCTGTCAGACAAGTTGTTGATTATTCTGCTGACTCCTCAACAATATCTTCATCCTCTTCAGTCTCAACAATTTCTGCACTTGCATTTGTAACTTCAATACATACTGCACCAGCATCACTGAGCATTTTTAAATTAGAAGGCAAATCCAAGTCTGAAAATTTCACAGAATCACCAATTACCATATCTGCAATATCAATAGTAACAGAATCTGGGATATCAAGAGGAAGCCCTTCAACAAGAACTGAAGAAGAGTGCATCCTAAGCTGCCCACCAAGATCAACCCCCTTAGCATTTCCAAGCAGTTCAAGGTTAACAGCAAAATTTTTAGGAGTATCAAGGTTGATTTCCAAAAAATCAGCGTGAATCAGATCGTCAGTTACGGGATCAGTTTGGATTTCTCTCATCATAACGTGACGCGTATCGTCGCCATTAATGGTAAGACTTACCACAGCATTAGTACGACTGATTAAAAATAAACTCTTCAGAAAAGGTGCAGTTTCAAGCTGTAATGAAATGGCATCTTTATTATTTCCATACAATACCGCTGGTGTATTACCACTTCCACGCAGGCGACGCATCGCACATTTACCAAAGCTTTCTCTTGTTGAAGCAGACATGTCTACTTGAAGCATATGTTCCTCCTTAGCCCTGATGGCACTCAGTGATCATCAGGATTTTATTTCAATATTTTAAAATGTTAGAAATTATTACACAAATAACGAACTAATGGATCCTTCTGTATGGATACAATCAATCGCCTGTGCCAAAAGCTTAGAAACAGATAGAACCTTTATTTTATCACACTGTAAAGCAGAGCCTCGCAGTGGAATCGAGTTAGTGACAACCAACGAGCTGATAACCGACTTGTTCAATCTCTCAACCGCAGGACCCGATAGTACCGGATGCGAGCAGCAGGCATGAACTTCCTTGGCGCCATGATCAATCAGCGTTGCAGCGCCATTGCAAAGCGTCCCTGCCGTATCAACCATATCATCAAGTAAAATAGCTGTTTTTCCTTTCACATCACCGATAACATGCATTGCCTGACATTCATTCGGGCGATCACGGCGTTTGTCGATAATAGCCAAACTAGCATCAAGACGTTTTGCAAAGGCACGAGTTCTTTCCACACCTCCAGCATCCGGTGAAACCATGACAACATTGGAAAACTTATCCTTTATATAGTCAAGAATAACAGGAGCAGCATAGAGATGATCAACGGGAATATTAAAGAACCCTTGAATCTGACCCGCATGAAGATCCATACTTAAAACACGACGAACACCAACTGCCATAAACATTTCAGCTACAACTTTTGCTGAAATTGGAACACGTGGAGCAACTTTCCTATCCTGCCTTGCATACCCGTAGTAAGGTACAACTGCAGTAATTCTTCTGGCAGAAGCACGACGCAGAGCATCAACCATAATCACCAGTTCCATGAGATTGTCATTCACTGGAGTACAAGTGGGTTGAATGATAAACACATCAGCGCCACGCACATTTTCTTTTATCTCAACGAATATCTCACCATCACTGAACTGTTTCACTTCTGCTTTAGAAAGCGGAATATCAAGATAGTCAGTGATTTCTTTGGCCATTATAGGGTTGGCATTTCCAGAAAAAACTTTGATGATGTTTGGCATAATCTTGTCTCTTACGATGTTTTGAGATACTTCTTCGTTTTCTTCTACAATAAATTTGTTAACTGGCTGGGGCGGGAGGATTCGAACCTCCGCATGCCAGGATCAAAACCTGGTGCCTTAACCGCTTGGCTACGCCCCAACAATCAATTCTATAACTATTCAAACAGGGCGGGTAATAAAAACTCCCCGACCAAACCTTTTAATCATTTTCTCTGCACACTTCAACAAATCAGGACTTTCACGACCTGCCTGGTCAGGAAAAATCCCAAAAACAGTTGGCCCACTGCCCGACATAAGAGCACCTGATGCGCCATTCTCAAGCATACCGTTCTTAATAGTCTCAAGATCTGGGTATTGTTTGACTGTTACGGCTTCCAGATCATTATGCAAAGGACAAAGCATTCCATTAACATCAGCTTTTTCAGAAGAACTTGGCAGATTAGAATCTTTATCCACCCTTGTCAATGTAAATTTTTCGTATACCCATGCTGTGGATACAGAAAATCCTGGATTTACTAAAAGCACAGAACAATTGGATAGTGATTTATGGTTTTCCATTCTGTCACCAATCCCCTTAGCTCTCACCGAAGAGTGTGAAACAACAAAGAAAGGGACATCTGCGCCCAGATTTTTCGCCAGACGAAGTAATGATTCCTCAGAAAGTGGCTCTTGAAAAAGACGATTCATACCGGTGAGAACACTTGCGGCATCACTGCTCCCCCCGCCAAGTCCTGCAGCAACAGGGATGTTTTTATCTAACACGATGGATATACCGTGAGTTTCTTCAAGACAGGCTTCCTGTAAAAAAGCAACCGCAGCCTTCCAGACCAGATTGGATTCATCTTCTGGCAAGCCAGACCCCGGACAAGACAACTGTATACCAGGATTTTCACACCTTAAGAGGGTTACAGTATCGACAAGATCAAGCTTCTGCATCACAGAATCAAGATCATGATAGCCGTCGGCACGCTTACCGATGATATGCAGTGTAAGATTGACCTTTGCAGGCGCTTGAACAACTAATGTATCCGCAGAATCTTCCATCGATAAACGAAGCTCAATTGCTATGCAGCCGCAGGTTTCCTTTTCACTGTCTGAACAAAACGAAGCTTCGCGTCATAGAGCACATCTTCCAACATTTTTGCCTCATCATCATCCAGATTGCCCTTGGTTTTTTCCTGCAATAATACGAGAGTATCTATGGCATGACGTGCAAGAGAAAAATCAACAACTTTCTCACCGGATACCGGGTCTGCAATTTCACCAAGATGGAAGAGTGCCGATGTGTTCAGCGACATGATAAAAGCCATAAAAGTAACTTCAGGCATTACACATTGCCCATCCTGATCGGGTACTTTTCCATCACCACAGGAACAACCCTGTTCATATTCAGAAGTCATAGGTGCCTCTTTAAAAGAGAGTTTCAGAATTAAAAACGGGGTTACTTCTGTTATGCAACCCCGTTTTCATTTTAACTTTTTTCTTACAAGCCTGACTAAACAAGTTCAAGAGCAATGGCGTTATCAATGTTACTAATTTCCATTACCTGATCCAATAATTCTTTTGAAATCACTGTATCAGTGCTGCACAGAATAATATTCTGACTTGATGCATCTTCACGACCAACGGTCATACGTGAAATATTCACTCCATTATGGCCAAGGGTGGTCCCCAATGCCCCGATAACCCCGGGAACATCATTATTATAAACAAGAAGCATTGGGCCAGAAGCCTCGGCCTCCAGACGAAAGGTGTTTAGTCTAACTAACCGCGCTTCGGTCTTGCCAAACACTGTCCCTACGAGTTCATTCTCTCCCTCGTTGGTAACAACCTTGATGCGAAGAACATTTACAAAGTCATTGGATCTATCACTCTTGGACTCAACTATACGAATACCTCGATCCTTTGCAATAACAGGAGCATTTACGTAGTTCACCGCATCTTTCAGAATGGGTGTAAAGAGACCTTTTAAAAATGCAACTGTAATAGGGCTGGTGTTCAACTCGGCGAGTTCTCCTGAATATTCAATGGAGACTTCCTCAACACCACCTTTGGCAATCTGCATATGAAACGATCCAAGCATTTCACCAAGATTAATATAAGGACCAACCTGAGCAAGGACATCATCACTCACAGAAGGAACATTCACAGCATTATTCACCACACCTTTAATGAGATACTCTGCAACCTGTGCAGCAATAGCTGTTGCGACGTTTTCCTGAGCTTCTGTGGTGGAAGCACCAAGATGAGGCGTACAGATAAAATTTTTCAGGCCAAGCAGTGGACAATTTTCTTTGGTTGTAGGCTCCTGAGCAAAAACATCAAGTGCCGCACCTGCTATTTCACCATCAACCAATGCTTTATAGAGAGCCTCTTCATCGCATACTCCGCCACGGGCACAGTCGATGAACATGGCATCTTTTTTCATGTTTGTGAAAAATTCAGTGGAGAGTGCATTGGCTGTCT
>DAOWDZ010000045.1 GCA_030638765.1 Desulfocapsa sp. | reverse complement strand
CGGGGTACCATCTTTGTCATAGCTGGTATGTCCTCTTTCTCTGACAAATTTTATTTTGCCGTCATCCATCTGCAGACGGTGAGTCATGAGATATTGAGTTTTGTTGTCAATTGAATCCTGGTAGGTCTGTTCCACAAACTCTCTATCATCCGGATGAACTCCATTTCGAAACGTTTCATAGGTAACGTAGAGGCCTCTTTTTTCTATCTCAAATATTTTATACACTTCATCCGACCAGATACGGTGCTGAGTCTTGATTTCTATTTCCCAGTGGCCAAGATGAGTAATTTCCTGAGCTTCCTGATATCGTAGGTTGGCTTGTTCCAGAGATTGGGTGCGATTTTTAACTTCTGTGGCCAGCTTGCGGTTCCAGATAAGGATAAGCAAGAACAGAAAAAATGCTGCAGCACCAGCTTTCCAGAACGGGCTGTAATCTATTGGTTGCTCATAGGTGTGTGGAACCCATTGATTATAGATTTGATTCCGTTCCGCATCAGAAATGGTATTGAGTGCTTTTTGAAGAATACTTCTGAATTCAGGCCAGTCTTTTCGTACCCCCATTGTTTGTGCGAAGGTAAAGGGGGCTTCTCCTGCCAGTTTAAGGTCTGTATATTTATTTTCGCTGATGAGATAACCGGTGGTGATAACATTGTCGATGAATACAAATGCTTGTTTTTCAGAAACAGCACGTAGCCCTTCATCCACTGTTTTTACCAGCAGAAAGTCAATCTCAGGATGATTGGCAACAATACGATCGTGAATGGCATAGTTTTCTATTACTGCAACCTTTTTGCCGATAATTTGACTAAGATCTGAAAAATAAGTGGCTTCTTGTCGTGTAAAAAAACCGGCTGGTGATAGATGGTAAGGATCGGTGAAAATCAGATACTTGCCCCTCTCTTCTGTTTCAGAAACTGAGCTGAACATGTCCAGTTTCTGTTCTTTGGCCATGGCGATCAGCTGCTGCCAGTCTTCTTGAATAAATTCAAACGTAACACCCAGTAGTGGTTCAATCTTTTTTAAATAATCAATGGAGAGACCTTTATATCTTCCATCTTTGTCACGAAATTCCAATGGCGCCCATGAAGGATTTGCTCCAATGCGGATAATCGTATGTTTTGCCAGCCAGTTTTTTTCTTTATGGCTTAATATAATCGGATTTTTGGTGTTTTGATCGATGTTAAGCCAGTTGGCTATAAGAGAAGGGACTTTTTCCTGACTCGCATGTGCCAGCCATTTGTTTAAAATAGTGACAAGTTCTGGATGTTTTTTGCTGATTCCCATTGCAATGTGAACTGGAATATCCAGGAAAACATAAACCGGGTGGATATCCCACAGGTGGTTTTTCGCGACAAGATAGGTGTTAAAGGTAAAACCGACTGCGAAATCAGCTTTTCCTTCGTAGACCATCAGTAAGCCTTCTAATGGAGAAGTAACTTCAATAACATGTGCCTTTGAACTATATCTCTCTATAATTGCACGAGCGGGAGCGGTTGATTTCTCAACAACGACTGTCTTACCGGTGAAATCATCAGGACTGTTGAATGGAGTACTTCTAAGTGCATAAACTGTTGGGTGAAGAGTTGTAAAAGGGATTGTACTGAGGAGTCCACTGGCCTGGGCAATTTCCTGATTTATGGCCAGGAGATTGCTGAAAGCGTTTGTAGATTGAAGCATCTCCTTATGTGAGGATTGAACGTCAATTTCAAATGCAGTGTTAAGGTCATTATTTAACATTTCCAGAAAGTCGATCAGGAGCCCAGAAAACGTATTATCCTTGTGAGAAATTACCAGTGGAGGGAGTGCGTCGTAAAAAAGGAATGTAATGTTTTGATGTTCCGATAGCCAGGTCTGCTCCTGTTGAGTTAATTCGGCAGCAGGGTTGAATTCTTTTAATTTACCGGCCAGCACAGGTTGACTGGCAGTAACAAAAACAAACAGTAAGGAAAAGAACACAAAAACATATAATTTACTGATAATGTTTGAAGTGTTTTTCATCATATTTATTTCATTATTGTCAGTGGCTATAATACGTAAGTTGAGTGCTGTTGTTGAATTACAATAGTACTCTGCTTAAAAGCCTATCATAACCATAGAGCTAATGCCAGTATGACAATCACGAAATTGTGAAATTGTATCATGGTGTTATGAATTGTGAGCTAGAAGCTAAGGACTTTTTCGAATACCTGCGGGCGGACTCTGTCTAGTGGAGTTTGAAATGAATGGGAACCAGTACTTCCATGGCTACAGGTCGGTCGGATTCTATCCCCGGAAGGAAGCGCCATGACTTAACGGATTTAAGAGCAGAAGTGTCAAGTAAAGCATGTCCGCTGCTTGTGTGAACTTTTACCGTGTCAGCTTTTCCTTCTATTGAAACCAGGACCGATAAGGTTACAGTTCCCTGCCAGTTTCGACGACGGGCAAGGGCAGGATAAACTGGTTTAGGGTTCTTCGCATAGAGTGGAGATGCTTTTACGGAGATAATTGCTGCTGATACCACAACTTTTTTGTTAACAGACGGTAGCACTGTGTCTGTTGTTTTGCTTGTGCTGCTTTTTGGAGAATTATAACGGATCTTTTGTTCTGTGCGAACTTTCAAAAGTACTGGTG
>DAOWDZ010000248.1 GCA_030638765.1 Desulfocapsa sp. | reverse complement strand
AAGAGCTTTCTCACCAAGTTCAAGGGCAATCTCATCCTTGTCTCGCCCTTCTATTTCGATGTCATAAATCTCAGCCATGGCATGAAGTTTTTCAACATCCTTAATACCATGTGGAGTATTCCCTTTTGCGGTTTCTATAAAACCAAGAACCATCTCACGGGCATGATCTGTGTGAGCAGCAGTTCCGGCAGCTACAAGTCGAGCAAAGTTCCTTGCCACTACTGTTGCGGCAGTTGCGCCACAAATACCAACCATCTGTTCAACACCATCGATGATCTGACAGGGGCCCATATTGCAGATACGACAGCAGGTTCCTCCTGAGCCGAACAAGCAGGCTGAAACACCACGATCTTCAATACGATCATAGGCAGTTCGCACCTGTTTCGCCAAATCTTGATTCAGCAGGTCTTTGGTTGAAGCACCTGTTATATCATTACAGGATGTGCATCCGCCTTTACTGTTGCTCATAATGTTCCTCCGGGATATATGGGTATTTCTTTATATCTTATATTATATAAGCTTGGCAGCCATTTTAGCTGCTTGCACTGTGTTTTTCATCAACATGGTGATGGTCATGGGACCAACGCCACCTGGAACTGGAGTTATACAGGCTGCCACTTCCTTAACAGCATCAAAATCAACGTCCCCTGCAAGAATCGCCTTACCGTTACTGGCTTTACCTATACGGTTTACACCAACATCGATAATTGCTGCGCCTTCCTTGACCATATCAGCAGTGACCATCTTAGGAACGCCCACGGCTGCGATAATGATATCAGCACGTTTGCAGTGTGCTGCCATATCTTTTGTTCTGGTATGACAAAGAGTAATTGTTGCATTCCCGCCATCTCGTTTCTGCAGCATGAGATTAGCAATTGGTTTTCCAACAATATTAGAGCGTCCTATTACAACAACTTCAGCGCCACTTGTCTCAACACCACTTCTGGTAAGGAGTTCAAGAATTCCATGTGGAGTACAAGGGAGAAAGCACTGTTCTCCAAGCACCATCTTTCCAACATTAACAGGGTGGAATCCATCAACATCTTTATCAGGATCAATGGTATACAAAACATTCGCTTCATTGATATGCTTAGGCAAAGGTAACTGCACAAGGATACCGTTTATCTTTGGATCATTATTGTATTTCTGAACAAGCTCCAGGAGATCTTTCTCACTGGTCTCAGGATCAAGCGTAATCTGTTCTGAATGGATACCGAGTGCATGGGCAGTCTTATTTTTAGCAGCTACATAGGATTGAGAAGCGGGATCTTCTCCAACAAGAATAGTTACGAGACCAGGAACAACATTATGCTTCTCTTTCAATTCAGTGACTTCAGTAGTTAATTCTTCACGAATTTCCTTAGCCACCTCGGTTCCGCTTATAATTTTTGCCGTCATTATTTATATCCTCAATTATTTCTGACGGGCGACATACCTTTCGTAATATCACCTGTCGTTTGGTTAGCTGCATGACAAACTGTTCATAACAATTTTAGACAAACAAAGATGTTACTGAACAATTTTTAGGGAATCCACATCAAAAACCCTGTATCAACAAGACTATCGGGTATAATGAATCTGGTAAATTAATTGATTTTTCAATTTTTTTCAAGTTACATATCAATATTTTTTAATATTCATCAACTTTTTTTGATTTATTGTTCAAAAAAATAGATATAGAACTTTATACAACCACTGAAATCCCGACCTAATTCATCGTAACTACGTTAAATGATACTATTTTGCAGCCTGGTATTTAACAATTATGGGAGGGGGAAACGGAGAAGGAAAAATGGAGAAACACGATTGAAATCAAAAACACATTACTAAAATCAACTCATCGGGCTGCTGAATAATGGTTCCAGCAGCCCGAAAATATCTGGCTCACATATTACATAGCAACGATTGGGAGATACTCAGGATCCCAACGCATCCTGCGAAGTAATTCATTCATTCTTGACTCATCTCCCTCATGCTGGAAGGTGGAAAAAACACATGGTCTACTAACGCCATGTTCAACAGCGGACATTGCAACTGCAAGTGCCACTTTCCCGCTGACCTCCTTGAGAGTATTAACAGCAGGAACCAGACAACCTTCTTCCATCTCAGCCTTGGACACACAACTAGAGACTGCATGCGCAGCAGCTGTGAAAAATTGAGGGAGTACTTCTCGAGCACCGGATCCTAAGACACCAAGCCCCACACCAGGAAAAACAAAAACATTGTTGCACTGACCAATATGGTGAGTAACACCATTATGAACAACGGGTTCAAATGGGCTTCCAGTTGCAACCAGTGCCTTTCCGTCAGTCCATCGATAAATGTCTTCAGGCAAAGCTTCTGTCATGGATGTTGGGTTGGAAAGCGGCATTATTACAGGGCGATCTGTGTTTTCAGCTACAGCCTCAACAACTTCCTGTGTAAAACAACCACCTTGCCCCGATGTTCCAATTAATACGGTAACACCTGCCTCTTTAACTGCTTCGAGCAACTCAAGATTTGCGGACTCTTTAAGCCACGTGACTTTTTCTTTATCCTTTGCAAACTTGAGTTTATATTCTTCTATGTCTCTATCGCTTGTGACAACACCACGTGAATCAAGGGTGAATATTCTATCCTTCGCCTCCTCTTCAGACAGACCAGCCTCAACTAGAGCAACTCCTATTTGTTCAGCAACACCAACTCCGCCAGCCCCAGCTCCATGAATCAAGAAGACCTGGTCTTCAAGTTTTTCAAGCTTAATACGCATGGCAGTTAAAATTCCAGCAAGAGTAACAGCTCCTGTTCCCTGTATATCATCATTAAATGATATCAGATCATGGAGATATGAGTCACGGATTGCAAAGGCATTTTGTTTGGAAAAATCTTCCCACTGACACAAGGCATTGGGGAACACATTCCTGAAAGCCTGAGCGAAACGTCCTATAAACTCAAGGTATTCATCACCTACTATACGATGGTGCCGCCATCCGAGATAATCGTTGTCTGCAAGCAAGGCCTCGTTATTGGTACCAACATCAAGAGAGATTGGAAGACAATGCCATGGTGCAACACCTGCGCCCTGTGTATAGAGCATAAGTTTACCAAGACAAATGGCAATTCCACCAGCACCCTGATCACCGATACCCAGAATACCCTGATTGTCGGTAACCACTGCAACCCTGATATCGCGGTGCAGATACCGGCGAAGAATATCCTCGGCCTGATCAATGTTTCCAGGATAAAAATGAAGGCCATTTGCCTGGCGAAACATGGAAGAATATTGCTGTACGGCAAGACCCACCGTTGGGGTATAGATAACTCCCATCAAATTTTCAATATCACTCTTGATGAGCGCGTGGGCAAGAGCCACGTTTCTATCAAAAAGAGAACGGAGGTAGATAAATTTCTCTATGGGTTTTTCCTTAGAATTTACCTTTATCTGTGAATTTTCGACCTGATGCTCGATGCTTCTCACAGCGGGAGGCAATGCAGCTTCAAGGCCTAATCGTTTTCTTTCCGCAAGAGTAAAAGCTGTACCCTTGTTCACATAACTTATACTGTGAACGCTTGCGCCACTTGCATACACCAGTATTTCTCTAGTGTTGCCATATTCATCATATTTAAAACCGTACTGATTTTCAGACATTTCCATACTCCTGGGCATTTTGCCGCATTGGGAAATTGACTTTTAGCCTGCAATCCACCATAATGTGCCACCATGACACACTGGAAAAAAATTCTGCAAAACTCAGTAAACAGTCCAACAGAACTTGCACGCCATTTTCATTTTGATTGTAAACTATTAGAGCCTACAAACGCAAGCTTTCCGATGCGAATTAATCCTTATTATCTCGGACTCATTCAATCTGTAAATGACCCCATCTGGAAACAGGCAGTTCCCGACCCGCTCGAACTATCCGATTCCGTTTGCATACCTGATCCTTTGGCAGAAGAGGACTTAAGTCCTGTACCAAATCTTGTCCATAAATACCCTGACAGAGTTCTTTTTCTGATTGCCAATGAATGCGCAATGTATTGCAGATTCTGCACGAGAAAACGTAAGGTTGGAACTCCTGATATGTGCATAACAGAAGAATCAATTGAGGCAGGGATACAATACATACAAGATAATAAAAGAATCAGAGAGGTCCTTCTATCCGGCGGTGATCCGCTAATGCTGTCAGACGGAAAACTTGATTCATTACTTGGACGAATACGAGCCATCCCAAATGTTGAAGTAATTAGAATTGGTACAAGAATACCCTGTACCCTGCCCATGCGTGTAACAAAAGAACTTGCAACCATGCTGAAGAAACACCACCCTCTCTACATCAATACCCACTTTAATCATCCAAGGGAACTGACGGAGCAGGCATCTGATGCATGTGGACTTCTTGCTGATGCAGGAATCCCACTTGGCTGCCAGACAGTTCTTCTAAAAGGAGTGAACGACAACCATAATACACTCAAAAACCTTTTTTTAGGATTGCTCCGGATGAGAGTCAAACCCTACTACCTCTTCCAGGGAGATCTGACCAAAGGTACTAATCATTTCAGAACTCATACAAAAGATGGAATACAAATAATGCGCCAACTCATTGGCACGATATCAGGAATGGCAGTTCCGACTTTTGCTTTGGATGCTCCTGGCGGAAAAGGGAAAATACCGTTAACACCGAATTATATATTAAGTGATGGCAAAGAACTTACCTTCACCAATTACAAAGGTCAGTTCTGCTCTTATCCGGAAAATGGTGACCCACTTTGATTTATTTTTTTACTTTTCTTGATATTACCCCACGGAAAACGATATACTTCAAACTAACATTGTTACTATTTGTTCTCAAAATCTCGCAAAATAAGGATCGCCCATGAATAAGGAAGAAACTCTAACTGCAGTATTGAGTTCAGATGAACTCCCAACCCTTCCAACTGTTGCCTCCGAGATCATAACGCTAACGGCAAGGGAAGATACAACACTCTCTGACATTGCCAGTCTTGTCTCAAAGGACACAGCACTCTCAGTTAAGATTTTAAAAGTTTCCAATTCAGCATTTTATAGTTTTGCACAACAGATAAGTTCTATCAATCAGGCCGTTTCCATTCTTGGCATTAATGCTGTCCGCAGCCTGGTGCTCTCTTTTTCATTCTTAACTATAAATGGCGGAAAGAAACCAAGCCACTTTGACTTCAATCAATTCTGGAAAACCTCCCTTGCAAATGCTGTGGCATCAAAGCTCATACTTGAACATGTTGAAGGAGCCGATACTGAAGAAATTTTTGTCTGTGGATTGCTTCAAAACCTTGGACAATTAATTGTTGCGGTAACTTTTCCTGATGAATATGAAAAAGTTCTCACAAAAACAATTGAAGGACAACATGATGTTTTGAACACTGAGGAGGATGCCTTTGGAACCTCACATCCGACCATCGGATATGAAGTAGCTAAAAGCTGGGGATTCCCAGAAGTATTATTATTACCAATCCTTCACCACCATGACCCGTTATCATATAAAGGAGGAGATAACAAAATAGAAGTCAGTTGTAAGGCATCGTATCTTTCTGACCTCCTTGTTTCTATACTATATTCAGACAAGCCTCAGGATTTCCATAAACGCTTTCGAAAAGAAGCTAAAAATCTCCTTGGACTCAGCAATGAAAATATTGAACATATATTAAGTCAGGTTCATACTCATGTTGACCATGCCGGTGAATATTTTGGACTGCGCATAAAAAACACTAAGCCCATTCAGGAAATTCTCCAGGAAGCCAATATTCGTTTAAGTCTTATCAATCTTGATTTTGATCAGATGAATCAGGAACTTATAAAGACGAAAATGGAACTCGAAAATTTAGCTGCTGAGCTCAAAAAGAAAAACGAAATCTTAAGTAATCTTGCTAACATTGATGGCCTCACTGAAATATATAATCACCGTTTTTTCCAAAACAGTCTCGACAATGAGATCAACCGGGCAGAGAGAAATGATACCGAAATTTCACTCCTGTTGATTGATATTGATAAATTTAAAAATTTTAACGACACCTACGGTCATCAAGTGGGTGATTTCATCCTCAAAGAATTCAGTTCCATACTTAAGGAAACTATCAGAAAATATGACACAGTGGCCAGATACGGTGGTGAAGAATTCACTGTTATCCTTCCGGACACCTCATCAGAGGAAGCTATCTCTGTTGCTGAAAAACTACGAGCCGCAGTTGATGATTACGTCTTCAGAGATCCTAAAACAAACTATCATATAACAGCAAGTTTTGGTGTGGCCACGGGAACACCAGCATCCGATGAAGAGTTTTCAAAAGGAGAGTTGATCTCCATGGCAGACACTGCTTTATATGCAGCTAAAGAAGATGGCAGAAACAGAGTTTCACTTTATGAAGAAAAGAAAAAATGGTTTAAATTTTAATCTGTGCTAAATTAAAAACTGGTTAATCATTTACTTTTCAATACAAAGTTCGCTAACTTCACTTATACATACATATTTTTTTCATAATGGATACTACATTCAACTACTGCTTTGACTTTCCGGATACCAGTAAAAAACGTTTTTTAATTGAACTGGATTCTGAGACATTCGAATATAAATCATCTGGCAATACTCCACCAGACTGGGCACTTCTGGGAATCTCCAGGTGTGATTGCTGCAAACTTGATATGGCAACAAATGATTTCTGCCCAATTGCCGCTAATATTGCAGAACTTGTTTTTGCCTTTAAGGATACCGCCTCACACAAGTCATGTAAGGTATCTTGCATTTCTGCCGCAAGAACATGTAGTAAAGATACCACTGTTCAGGAAGGACTTGCCTCTATCATGGGCATCATCATGGCCACCAGCGGTTGTCCATCCATGTCTATCTTAAAACCCATGGCTTGTTTCCACCTTCCCTTTGCCACCGTTGAAGAATCCATGTACAGGTCTGTTTCAGCATACCTTCTTCGGCAATATTTTTCTCATCAGAATGGCAAAAACTCTGATTTTTTCATGCAACTTATTCAGAAACATTACAGTGAAGTACAGAAAGTCAACGAGGGTATTTTAAAACGAATCAATATGACTTCTGAAATGGATGCAGATAAAAACGCCATTGTAACATTGAATGCTCTGGCACAAATTCTTGTTATGGAAGTAGATGAGGACCTCGATTCGCTAAAACAACTGTTTTTATAAAACAACGCCTGCGTTTCATAAAATCACATCATAGATTCAGGATCGACATCCACTGCTATCCTGATGTCCCCCTTGGACAAACTGGCATGTTTATCGAGTACACGCTGACAGACAGCATGTAAAAGAGAAGCGTTCTGACATTTCAATAATACCTGCCAGCGATACCGGTCACGAATTCTGTCTATTGGTGAAGGTGCAGGACCTAATATTTCCAACCCTTTAACATTTGCTGAACGACAAAGTTCTGCAACCTGAGTTGCAACCGCCTGTACCTGCCCTTCCTTGCTTCCCGAAATTTTAAAATTGATCATTCTCAGAAAAGGTGGGTACATAGGTCTTTCCCTGATCTTCATTTCTTTTCTATACAATTGATTATAGTCATGTGCCTGAGCCAATTGAATAGCGTAATGCTCAGGCCTTAACGTTTGCACAATTACTCTGCCAGGACTTTCACCCCTGCCAGCTCTGCCTGTCACTTGAGATAAAAGCTGAAACGTTCGTTCAGCACCTCGGTAATCCGGTATACTCAGCCCTCCATCAGCCCATATAACGCCAACAAGTGTAACATTGGGGAAATCATGCCCCTTGGCAATCATTTGTGTTCCTATCAGAATATCAATTTCCAGTTGATGCATTTTTCTCAGCAAAGTAAGAAACTTTCTTCTGTCAGAGGATGTGTCCGAATCAATCCTCGCTACACGAGCATCGGGGAAATGCTCTCGTATTTCCATTTCAATACGCTCTGTACCGTACCCAACGGGAGTAAGTTCCGTCGAATTACAAGCACTGCATATAACATTTTCCCGCAGGGTATAGCCACAATAGTGACAGACAAGCTTTGACTTTCTTTTATGGTAGGTTAATGACACATGGCAATGAAGACATTTTACTGGCTCACCGCAATCATTGCACAGGTATACAGACGAGAAACCTCTGCGGTTTAAGAGAAGGATGGACTGCTTGCCATCATCGAGATTAAGAGAAAGTTCTTTGTGGAGTTTTTTTCCAATAGCTTCCTGATAGTTTTTTTCTTTTTTGTCACGAAGATCTACAATTTTCACAGATGGAAGTGGTCTGCCTTCCACACGCCTTGCCATTGTGAGCAGTTTAAATTTCCCCTTTTCGGCATTTGCAAAGCTGGTTATCGTTGGAGTCCCTGACCCTAAGATCACCACAGCATCACCATAACGGGCTCGAAGAACTGCCAGATCACGCCCATGATATCGCAGGCCATCTTCCTGTTTGTAAGCACTGTCATGTTCTTCATCTACGACAATGAGCCCCGGATTTTCTAAAGGAGCAAAAACTGCAGAACGTGCGCCTATAACGATTTTTGCCTTTCCACTTGCGGCAAGACTCCACTGATCAAAACGTTCTCCAGAGCTAAGCCCTGAATGAAGAAGCACTACATTATCTCCAAATCTTGAAACGAAATGTGCTTCAAGCTGTGTGGCAAGGGCTATCTCCGGAACCAACACAAGAACATCGCGACCAATTGCCAATGTTTTTTCAGCTGCTCTGAGATATACTTCTGTTTTTCCGCAACCTGTAACCCCATGAAGTAAAAATGGCGCAAATGTTTCACCTTTTAAGGCAGGTATGATTTCAGAAAGAACCTGTTCCTGTTCCTCACTTAAAGTTTTCGGTTTAGGAAAATGAATAAGTGCTTCTCCAAATGGATTTCTATATACCCTTCGATATTCAGAGCTGACAAAACCAATTTCTTCAAGTTTTACAAGTGCTTTAGATGCGCCACTGTAGCGTTTGCGGATATCTTTAACGGCCACTTCTTTCTTGCCATTCTCCCTGGAAAGCATTGAAATATGGACAAGAGTACGCAACATCGGAACGCTTAACGTATGGCCATCAAATTGTGTTTCGGCCTCTTTTAAGACATCTTTCAAGGAGGTATTTTCATGTAATTCAGGTAATTCAAATGTTGTCAATTGAGAATAACAAAGTTCTTTTTTCTCACAAGTTTTCACACTATCCAGCTTTTCAGTAATACGGACAATTTCTTTTTTTTCTAATATTTTAAGAGCATCTGCATATCCCTTCTCTGCCAATATTCTTTTTGTTGCAGCCGGACTTAATTCTTTCTTCCGAAGCATATCCGAATACCACTCGGGTTCTGCCATATCTGTGACAGGCCATGGCGTATCAGGATCATTGCATCCATCAAAACATTTCAATATTTTTCTATTTCGAAGGGTCAGCCCACCTGGAAGAGCTGTTTTCACAACTTCTCCAATTGGAAAATGATAATAATCGGCAATCCACCTGAAAAAGGGGACAAGATTTCCATGGAATAATGCTGTCCCTGTATCATCAAGAAAACGCAGCACTGGAAGAATTCTATAACTGACATCCTCCTCTGGAAGTAGTGCCAAGACATACCCGGTAACCTTCTGTCGCCCAAGACGAACCAGTACTCTTCTCCCAATTGCATCACCTTCTAACTCATGATCATACGAGTAGGTAAGGGTTTGAAATAAAGGGGCAGCCACAGCAACCTCAATTCTACACATCAATCAGCTTCCTTTTTCAATGACATATTAATTATTCCCGTGTACAAAATAGCAGGAAATTTATACCATATTTTTTGTTTAAGGACATTGTCTACCATGAAACTCAGCTATCCTGCAGAATTACCAATTGTAACCTACAGGGAACAGTTCCTCGAATTGTTACCAAAGCATCAGGTAATTATAGTTTCCGGTGAAACCGGATCAGGGAAAACCACCCAACTCCCCAAATTCTGCCTTGAACATTTCCACTCAGAATCCTTCATTATTGGATGTACCCAACCAAGACGGATTGCGGCCACTTCCGTTTCATCTCGTGTTGCTGTAGAACTAGGACCTTTAAAAAATCTTGTTGGCTACACAATCAGGTTCAATAACAAAACCACCAAAGAAACAAGAATAAAATTCATGACAGACGGAGTTCTTCTGGCAGAAACCAGAAAAGACCCGCTATTAAAACAATATGGCGTCATCATAATCGATGAGGCACATGAACGAAGCCTGAACATAGATTTTCTTCTAGGGTATTTAAAAAATCTTCTTCCAAAACGTCCTGATTTAAAGCTTATCATCACCTCCGCAACTATTGACACCACTATCTTCTCAAAACATTTCGACAATGCCCCAATAATGAACGTTGAAGGACGAAGTTATCCTGTTGAGGTTCGTTATGATGAAACTCAAAATAACGACAATGCCGACGCTCAAGAAGAAATTTCATATGTTGAGCGTTGTGTTCAGGTCCTTGTTAATTTACATAAAACAGAAATCCCTGAAGACACATTGGTATTTCTTCCAACGGAAAAGGATATTCGTGAGTGCTGTGACCTGCTTTCCGGAAAACTTCCAGACACGCTGGTTCTACCTATGTTTGGAAGACTTGCCGCTGCTGACCAGAAACGGATATTCAAGCAATCACACCTTACCAAAATTATTGTTGCCACCAACGTTGCTGAAACGTCAATCACAGTCCCCGGAATTCGCTATGTAATTGATTCTGGTTTTGCCAGGATTTCCCAGTATAATGTACGTGCACGAACAACGAGTCTCCCTATCACCAGAGTATCGCGAGCCAGTGCTGACCAACGTAAAGGGCGATGTGGACGTGTGGGGCCAGGCATCTGTATCAGACTCTATTCTGAAGAAGATTATCTGGATCGGGACCAGTACATGCTCCCCGAAATCAAACGGTCAAATCTTGCCGATGTTATTCTGCAAATGATTAGTATGAATCTCGGTTCACCTCTTGATTTTCCTTTTATTGAGCCACCTCACCCAGGAGCCATCAAGGATGGTTACAACCTTCTCAAAGAACTTGGTGCATTGAAACAAAACAATCAATTGAACAAGGTCGGACAATTGATGGCAAGACTTCCAATTGACCCACCAGTATCACGCATACTCATTGCTGCACGAGAACACAACTGCGTAAAAGAGATTAAAATAATTGCTCCCGCACTTGCCATTATGGATCCCCGAGTTCGACCTGCTGACAAAGAAACTCTTGCCGATGCAGCACATAAAAAATTTGCACATGAACATTCAGACTTTCTAAGTCTGCTTAATATATGGAACCAGTTTCATGAAGGTAACAACAAGAAATTCTCCTGGGGAAAGTTAAAGAAATTCTGTAAAATCAACTACCTTTCCTTTCAACGAATGCGTGAATGGCTCGATCTCCATGAGCAATTAAGTAGAATTCTTGACAGGGAAAAAGGGTTTATTGACAATGAATCACCAGCATCATATCCGGCTCTTCACCAGAGTCTCTGTACTGGTTTTCTGCGTAATATCGGTCTTAAAAAAGAGAATGAAAAGAAACTCTATCAGGGTGCAGGTGGAAAGGAATTCATGGTTTT
>DAOWDZ010000122.1 GCA_030638765.1 Desulfocapsa sp. | reverse complement strand
TTGTTTTATTTTCCCTTGTCACTCCTCTTTACGCCCAGGAGCAGCCACCAGCTTCAGTCGTTATAACAAAAGTGATTACTCAAAAAGTGTCGCAGACGCAATCTGTCATTGGAATCCTCTATTATGACCGCATAAGTGAAGTATCAACTGAAGTCACGGGCCTGGTACAAACAGTCCTTGTCCAAAAGGGGTCGCATGTACAGAAGGGTGATATCCTGGTTAAATTGAACACAGAAATGCTCGATAATGAAATTTCTCTTAAGAAAACGCACATTTCCCAGAATGAACTGTTGCTCCAAAATACAAAGAAAAATTTCGGGCGACTGGAAAGTCTTTATAAAGAATCAGGCGTAAGTGAAAAAGATTATGATGATGCCCTCTTTACCTTTCAAAATGCAAAACTTGCAAAACAGGCTCGTCAAGAAGAACTCGCTACTTTACTTATCAAAAAGAAACGCAGTGTGATACGTGCTCCTTTTGATGGAATTCTTCTCACAAAAGATGTGGATAGTGGAGCATGGGTACAACAGGGAAAACAGCTGGTATCTATAGGCTCCAGCAACGATCTCTTTGTTCGTGCTCCCATTGGAGAAGGTCTGCTGCGTTATTTTAAGAAAGGGAAACAGGTCTTAGTTACGCTTAATGCTTTTGAAAAAGATGTTCAGGGGGGAGTGGAAGACATTGATCCTGTTGCTGATGTCAAAACAAAAAATATTTTTGTGAAGATCAGGATTCCAGCCCAGGAGATTATTGCGGCTAATATGTCAGCCACAGTTCATCTTCCGGCAGGCATTGAAAAAGAACTTTGTATTATTCCACGTGCTGCACTGATTAAATTTCAGGGAAAGGATTTTGTATACACTATCAAAGATGACAAGGCAGTTATCCTACCGGTCCAAATTGTTGCTTTTATGGGTGAAAAAATAGGAGTAAACACAGGGCCTATTATGCCTGGGATGCCCATTGTTATAGAAGGCAATGAGCGATTACGTCCTGATCAAGCCATCCGGGTGTCTGGAGAAAAGTAATGGATCTTATAAAATATTCACTTGAGAAACCAGTGTCGGTTACCGTTGGTGTAATCCTGCTGTTGGTTTTTGGTATTATTGGGTTCAACAAACTTCCGGTGCAGCTCACTCCTGATGTTGAAATACCTCAGATTACAGTTAAGACCATCTGGGGAGGTGCAACACCCTACGAGATTGAAAAAGAAGTCATTGAGCAACAGGAGGAAGTACTCAAGGGTTTGCAGGGACTGACCAAAATGGAAAGTTCCAGCTATAATAGTTATGGCGAAATAACCCTTTCCTTTGAATTGAGTACCTCACTGGATGAAGCACTTCTTCGTGTCTCCAACAAGATAAATGAAGTAGGAGCGTATCCTGAAAATGTTAACCGCCCTATCATCGAATCAGCCGGTGCCAACGCATCTCCTGTAATCTGGATGATGCTCAAACCACTTGCAGACAATCCAGAATCCATAAATCATTATCGCAGTTATTTTGAAGATAACATACGCCAACACATCGAACGGGTTAAAGGCGTTGGCTCTCTTTTTATTTTCGGTGGTACTCTTTCTGAACTCCATATCACTCTCGATATGGACAAGATGGCAAGTAGAAATATCACCATAAATCAGGTGATAAATGGTATTCGTAATGCTAACCAGACAAACTCTGCAGGAGTTCTCGGAATCGGTCGTAAAAACTACCGTATTCGTACCATGGGTCAGTTTCAAAAACCTGAAGATGCTTTGGATGTTGTCATTTTTGATGATGGAATAAAAAGGGTATACCTTCGTGAAGTAGCAGATGTATCCAATAATTATGCCAAAGAAGACTTGGCAGTTTTGCATAACGGTGAGCCGGTTGTAGTTATCGGAGTGCGCAAAGAACCAGGAAGCAATGTACTGGAGATGAGCAACAAGCTTGAGAGGGAAGTTGAACACATCAATAAGACCATACTTGCAGAGCAGGGTCTTTATATCGACTGGGTGTATGATCAGCGTCCTTATATTAACACCGCCATTGATCTTGTGAAACGGAATGTTGCCATAGGTGGGTTGCTTGCTATCTGTGTCCTGCTTATTTTTCTCCGGAGCATCCGTTCCACTTTAACAACAGCTGTGGCTATTCCGATTTCCGCTATTGGTACTTTTATATTCCTCTGGATCACCGGCCGTAACCTGAATGTGGTCTCCCTTGCAGGTATCTCTTTTGCTGTTGGAATGCTGGTTGATAACTCAATCGTTGTTCTGGAAAATATTGATCGCCATCGGAAAAAAGGTAAACCTATTTACAATGCTGCATGTGATGGAACTAAAGAAGTCTGGGGGGCGATCCTTGCCTCCACAGCCACCACCGTTGCCGTATTTTTACCGATCATTTTTATGCAGGAGGAGGCAGGGCAGCTCTTTCGTGATATCGCCATTGCCATTACCTTCTCTATTCTCATCAGTCTTTTTGTTTCAGTTTCCGTTATACCCACCCTGATGTATCATCTCTACAAAGGGAGTAAGTCAAAGGAAAAGAACAGGCTGCAAAAAAGTGTTGTTGGTCCTTTTTTTACACGGATTATCATGGTGCTTTCGGACCTTTGTCTGAAAAATATTTTCACCCGACTTACCACTGTCATTTCTTTTACTACGCTTGCCATTGGGATCATCTTTATGCTGCTTCCCAGTGCCGAATATTTGCCCCAGGGGAATAAAAATTTGATTCTCAATATTCTCATCCCTCCACCTGGCTATTCGGT
Source organism: Desulfocapsa sp. (assembly GCA_030638765.1). The sequence continues at coordinate 4,431 of DAOWDZ010000122.1, read as the reverse complement.
GGAAAAAATGAAATCCCTGGGGAAATTTATTCATGAAGAGTCTGAACCATACTATAATGAAGATGGCAAAGACGGAATTCCCATGATTAAAGATATGTTTTTTGTCGGAGCAGATCGTTTTACCCTTTTTGGGGGAATCTCCACCCACGAAACCAGAGCCTCTGAGATGATACCTCTCTTTAACCGTATTATGGGGGCAATACCTGGTGTCTTTGGTGTGAGTATTCAGGCAGGAATCTTTGAAAGTGGTATTGGTAAAGGACGTACTGTGGATGTGAATATTGCAGGGGAAAATATTGACCAGATTGTTGCGGCGGGAAGAGATCTTTTTGGAACAATCAGTGCCAAAATCCCTTCATCTCAGGTAAGGCCAATACCTTCTCTTGAAACGAGTTATCCTGAAATTCAGATTGTTCCCAACAAAGAGAGACTGGCAGCAAGTGGAATGACGGAGAGAGATCTTGGTGTCTATATCGATATCCTTATGGATGGTCGTAAAATTGATGAATACCGGCCTGAAGGAAGCAAACAGAAAGATTTGGTACTCACTGGTAATACAACGGCATTTTCTTCACCTGAAAATATTCTTAAGGGAGTAATTGTTAACGGTCAGGGAAGTCTTGTAAGAATAAAAGACATGGCAGAACTTGTATACAGCCAGGGCATGCCACAGATCAACCACCTTGAACGAAAGCGTACTATTACTCTGCAGGTCACACCTCCTGGAAACCTTCCTCTGCAGTCGGCAATGGACATCATTACAAGTGAGGTACTGGCTCCCTTAAAGGCCGGTGGGCAATTGGAAGGTGTGGATGTCACCATTGGTGGTAATGCGGATAAACTCACTGAAGCACGTAATGCTTTGCAGTGGAATCTACTTCTGGCTCTGCTGATTACCTATCTCCTGATGGCAGCACTTTTTGAGAATTTTCTCTACCCATTGATCATCATGTTTTCCATTCCACTTGCTGCTGCCGGTGGTTTTATGGGGCTCCAGGCGGTGAATCTATTTATTGCCCCTCAAGGTTTTGATGTGTTGGCCATGCTTGGGTTTATTATACTGGTGGGAACGGTGGTTAATAATGCCATCCTCATTGTCCATCAGTCGTTGAATAATGTGCGCTATAATGGATTTCAGGGGGTTGATGGGATTTCTGATGCAGTACGTACACGAATTCGCCCCATTTTTATGAGTGCCACTACATCAGTGCTTGGTATGCTTCCTCTGGTGCTTTCCACCGGTTCAGGGTCTGAATTATACAGGGGATTGGGTTCCATTCTTCTGGGAGGTTTGGCTTTTTCTACACTCTTTACCCTTTTTGTAATTCCGGCACTGCTCGCCTTTGTTATCCGTTTTGAAAGGAGTCGTATCGATGAAAAATTATAGCTTTTTCCTTCCTTTGCTCTTTCTGGTATTGCTATGCAATAGTTCCGCTTTGGCCCTTGGTCTTGCAGAGATGCAGGAGAGTGCTGTACAGAACCGGGAACTTATCAAACGGTATCAGGCCAGTCTTGAAAAAAGTGAACGTGATGTGGAATATGTTAAAAGTGCCTACTACCCAACACTGAACATCGGCTATCAGGCTAACAAGCTTGATGAGGCATCCAGTTTTGAACACCGTGAAAACAGTTCCATTTCTGCCGTTGCGAGTATGAACATCTTTGCAGGATTCAAAGATCGCTATTCAATCAAGTCTGCCCAGATATTACAGAAAGTTGATGCTTATCGGCTCAAAGGCATTGAACAGGATGTACAACGTAATGTTGCTTTACGCTATCTTAGCGTATATGAGCGTCAGGCAAATCTCACAGTGGCTCAAGATGGTTTGAAAACTCTGAAACGCCTCTTTCAGGATGGCCAAAAAAGACTCCAGGTAGGACTTATCGGACAAAACGAACTGTTGAAGATAAAAGTTGATCTGGATAATGCTGATATTATGATGAAGAAAGGGCAGGCTGAGCTGGATAAGAGTATTCAGCTTCTGGGACGAGAGGTTAACTGTCCGCTCATTCTTGGAGAGCTTAATTTCAAAGAGTTTACTGTGCTTCCAAAGCTTGAAAAACAGGAAGTGTATAAAGAAAAAATGCTCACACAGCGCTCCGAACTTCTGGCTCTTACTGGTCTTGCCGAGTCCGCTATTTTTTTAGTGAAAGCAGAACAGGGTAGATATTATCCCCGGCTCGATCTGGTTGGCAGTTATTCACGCTATGACGATGATTTTATAAATGGTAATGGAGAGAATAGTGACGATGAGCTACGTGCTCAGGTAGTGTTCTCGTTGAATATATTTGATGGCTTTGCCAGAAAATCCTCAGTATCGAAAAGCAAACTTACTGTTCGAGAACTTCAATATGATATTCAAGAGCTTAAAAACACTCTTATCAGCGATCTTGCAAATCTTTTTATTGATTATCGGGTAAGCATGGCCAATGTAGAAGTGGCTAAGGAGGATATTCGTCATGCTGAAGAAAATCTGCGTATCACCCAGCTCAAATACAAACAGGGCTTACAGCGCGAATCAGACCTTTTAGATGCAGTGACCAATTTATCAAGGGCTCGTTATAATGAGGTTGCCGTAATCAGCACTGTTTTTGAGAATGCGTTTCGAACGACCAGGATGGTGGAAGGATTTCGTTACCACAGCAATTTCCGATGATCTAAGCATATACAGATGTTCGGGTTATCTCGAAAATGCTTTCAGCCAACAATCCAAAGTGCCAGATCCTGAACATGGTTAATTGCCCTATCTGAGACACCTCCCATTAATCCCTTGGCTATTCCTTTACCTCTGCGCCCCATAACGATGGTTCCGCAATTTTGTTTTTTTGCTTCGGTTATGATTCCATGCGCTTCTTCAAGGTCGCTGCTTTCCGGTAGTACCATGATTTGATGTGCGGGGATTCCAGCATCGATGAGGAGTTTTTGAGGAGCATTAAAAAGACAATCAATCCCTGAAAGATTTGAGTCGCACCATTCTTTATCCCAGTTAGCGTAAAATTGATCAGGTTTGCACTGAAGCCTCTTTGCAAAAAAAGCCGAACAATGAAAAAGAAAAAACTTGATATCGTGTCTTCCAGCAAAGATATGACAGAGGTGATCCACAGCCATTAGCGAATTTGGTGAGCCATCAACGGGAACAAGAAAATTTTTGGATTGTACTTCACCATCTATGATCCACAGGGGGGTGTTGTGGCATTTTTTAAACAGGCTCGCTGATACTGATCCCATAAGCATTTTGCTAATACCATTGAGGCCGCGCCTTCCAATTAAAATGGAATCGGAGAGCTCTTTTCCTGCGGTATGCTGAATTGCTCCGGCAAAGTTAAATCCAGAAATCTGGGTGGATGTTTTGATACGCTCGGGTGAAATACCATCATGAATTAATCTTTCGGCGGCTTTTTTGAGGAAGCGTTTTGCGGATGATTCCTTCTTACTTTGAGTACTACTTGTGGGGATAAGTGAATTTTTTGAATCGGCAACCGAAGGCATTACGGAGGAACTTGTTGTGAGCCATGTGCAGAGATGAAAGGTAATGTCGCTGTTTGTAGAAAAGAGAGTGCTGATATAACGTAGGGATTGAGTGGAGTATACCGAGCCATCAATGGCAATAAGGATTTCTTTCTTCATGAGATCTCATGTTCTTAAGGTTGAAATGCTAATCCAACGAATTATCTTCCTCTTCCTTCCTTGGTTTATCTGATTTGTTTTCCTTTGGATCAAAGAAAGTGATCATCCGCTGGAACAAAAATACGAAGAAAAAAACAACCAGATAAACAAGTAACCAATCCCACATGACCTACTCCCGGTACAATTCTAATAGAAATGTTTTGTGTATATGATACAAATCTAGTCAGTTTGTACAGCTTTGTAAAGTAAGAACGGATCAACGGGCCTTGAAAAACTCATAATTTTTCAGGAGGTACTTTTTGAGGAGCTACCTTTTTGTGGGACATCTTTTTGTACAATTGTTTTGCTGTTTGGCGTTATGACTCTTCGTTTTCGTAAAACTTTCTTCTTTTTAGGTCTTGGTGGAGCTTTCTTCCAGGTAGTAGTTTCACTGAAACATTCCCATCCCCAGCGTAACCAGCGAAGTAGGGCAATTGCCAACCAGAGAGCCCAGAGTAACATGCTGATACGATAAGCAAGGAGCGGTACTGTAATGACCCATGCTGTGGGAAGTAGAGATCCAGAGCGATCCTGGTACCAATGAAGCGAGTGACCACTTGATCCATTACCACCGATTTGCATATCAGGATGACCAAGGAGTCCTTGCTGAATTGCAAAAAATAGTGCAGCAAGTGCTGTAAAAGTCAGGATTATAAGAAATACCTGCATAAGATTAAAACTTGATGACCGGATGATTTCATGACCTCGTTTTTTTCGAAAACCAAGAAGCAGTAACCATGCAACAACCACTGCAGCAATTGCCG
>DAOWDZ010000106.1 GCA_030638765.1 Desulfocapsa sp. | reverse complement strand
TAGGGGATACCAGTAGGTTAAGCGCAAATGTAGGAGGTTCGCATCCTGCAGGGACACTGGAGGTTTTCCCTTTCCGTTTGACGTTCGATAATTGAGGTTGTCATTGGGTAGTTTTGAGTCGGGGGAAAAGCTATTGAAAGTGTTGGCACTGGGATTCAGCAATTCAATTCGAATCAGTTTGTTGGTTGAGTCAAATTCCCTGTAAATTTTATCACGTGCCATTTGGAAAGCTTCAACCTGATCCATGGCAGTATTGTTTGGATCTCGTTTACTTCTCAGAGTTGAGTCGGATTCGAAATAGCTGTAAAGCGGAGCAAGTCCTCTTGCGAATCCCTCCTTGACTTCGTCGAATTTTCCATGACCCAAGGTTCCAGCTCTTACTGCTTCAAAGGCTGCATAGTTAAGGGTCGTTTTGGCGTGATAAATGAGCGCAAATTGAATGGATGCAAAAATCAGCAGGATCATGACAGGCAGGATGACCAGAAACTCGGCCATGCTCTGTCCCGATTGCGAGGAGAGTCTAGACTGAAAACAGATTGGAGGAATTTTTCTATTTATTTTCGGCGCGCTCATCTGTGTTTCCAAGCAGGAGGAACAGGCCTTCACGCATGTTCCTGCCCTGTTTTGCGATTGGTTTTTCAATGTCAGTATAGGCTTGCATGTCGACGAATGTTTTTAATGCTGTCTGGGTCTGTATAATACCCATATTATACCAGGCCTTCTCATTTGCAGGGTCGCGAAGGAGTGCCTTTTGGTAGGCTATCACGGCAAGTTGTGGTTTCTTCGATTTGGCGTATGAGTTTCCCAGGCGAAACCAGAATTCGACATCTTCCGGAGATTTTTCAACGAGGATTTCAAATTTACTGACTGCGGTTTTGTAATCCTTGTTCTGATAGGCCAGATATGCCTCTTCTCGAACCAGTATCAAGTCTTTGCCTGCACAGCCGGAAAGGATAAATATAAGTGGTAGAATAATATGGAGAAGGCGTTGATGGCTAATCATTGAGACGTCTCCCATAGCAGTTTGTCACCAGTTTTTAGATTAGAAAGTTGAATTTGACCGGTCATCAACTCAAGAACCGATGAAGCACTTTTACACATTGATAAACGTTGTGGTTTTATATTCTGTTTCATGCTGATTATACGATTGTCTTTTCCTAAATAGATAACATCAAGGGGGATTTTCATAAAGAAAGTATGAATTGAATTACATGGTGTTATAAGCATTCCGTGTCCTTCTTTAAGATTTTCACACCCCAGCAAGCCTTTACTGCGTTCAAAAAAATTTTCCGTTTTTCTTATATGCAAAAGAGGAGTATCAGGAGAAGAGTTGATAAGAACCTTTCCGATAATCAAAAATATCCACCTTGCATGAATTTAATGGCGATGGGGAAGGCAAGTACAATAAAAGTCGTTGGAAATATAAAGAGAACCAGAGGTCCAACGAGCTTAACAGGTGCCTCCATCGCTTTTTTCTCCGCCCTTTGAAATCGTTCATTGCGGCGTTGTTCCGATTGGATTCGTAAGACACCCGCCATACTCGAACCCATTTTTTCAGCCTGAATTACAGCATTGACAAAACTGGTTATTTCTTGAATATCTAGTCGTTCAGCCATTCGTTTTAAGGCTTTTACTCTGGGAACACCAGAGCGAATGTCACGAAGTACAATACCAAATTCAATAACTAGAGGACCGGCCGGCCCCTTCTTTCTCGCCTGTTCTATGGCTCCTGAAAAATTGAGCCCAGCTTCCACTGCCATTGTAATAAAATCCAGATAGGCAGGAAGTGTTCTGAGTGCTGAATCGATCTGTTTCTTTCTGATATCCCGTATCCAGATGTCCGGATAGAAAAATCCAAGTGTTGGCAAAACAAGATAAAAGAGTGGGTTCCATTCATGAACCAGGTATATCAGAATGTATCCAAAGAGAAGAGTGGCCAGTGCTGCAATTAGTCGCAGAGCAATGAATTCTTCCGCTATCATCATATAGGCCAGTCCATTTTTTTTGAGGCGTTCTTCAACATTTTTCAAGTATGAAAATGGAATTCTGGTACAGCCGTAATAGGCGACGATGCGTACAAGAGGCCAGATGAAGTTGAGAAAAACCGGCAGAGGATCCATGAACTCACGATCTTCTTCAGGAACCAGCTTGCTCAGTTGCAGAACACCCAAAAAGGTGCAGAGAATAGAGGCTGACACACTTAATCCGGCTATTATATTGTAGAGGTCGTTAGTCATTATACATTGATTGATGTTATTTTTTTAATGGCTATGTAACCAAGTATCTGCATGCAGAAAATTGTGGCCAGCACCATCCAGCCTATCTGGGTGGTAAACATCTGGCCCATGGCTTCAGGTTCAATTTTCATAAGGGCAACGATGAGAAGAAGAGGGAGGGAACTCATAACAATTCCCTGTAGTTTTCCCTGTGATGTGAGACTTGCGATTTTCCCCTCCATTGTAAGTTTTTTGCGAAGTGTGTTTGCTAAAGATTCCAGTGTTTCGGCAAGATCGCCTCCAATTTCACTGGAGATACGTATGGCGGAAAGGGTCATCGCCAGATCTTCGATTGGCATTCTGCGTTCCAGGTTCTCAAATGCGATATCCCGTTCGAGGCCCAGTTTTCTTTCTCGAATATAGAGGCCAAATTCCTGCGAAAGTGGTGGCGAACTCTCCTCAATAAGACTGTCCAGTGCTATGGGCAGACTTGATCCGGATCGGATGGATCCGGCTATCATGACAAGGGCATCCGGGAGTTGTTGCTCAAATTTTTTCAGACGTTTTTTTATCATGATTTTGAGGATGACATAGGGTGAGAAGAGTACAATGAAGAATGTAACTATGCCAATTGAGATGTCTCCTGAGAGAATGCCTGTGACAACAGGAAAAATGAGAAGGAGTGCGAGGTAGTAATAAAAATAGTTGGAGATATCAACAAAGAGAAAAAGCTCGGAAAACTTATTCGTCGTGAGTTCTTCAACGGTGTCTTTGTAGTGGTTTAACTTGTTGTGCATCTGCAAAAAAAACAGCCAGGCAAAAATTCCTGCTGATATGGCTGCAAGAGAGGCGATAATGATGTTTGTAGTCATAATTGTACCTATTCGAATATACTCATATCAAGAGACAGGCCCTGTTGCCTGAGTATTTCGTAAAATTCAGGTACTCGTCCTGTGGGCTTGTACTCTCCTAGAACATTTCCGTCTGCATCAATTCCATTCTGCTTAAAGACAAAGATGTTCTGCATCTGCACCACTCCTGTTTCCATACCGGTGATTTCTGTGATATGGGTGATCTTACGGGTTCCATCTGAGAAACGGGATTGCTGAACTACAACATGCACCGCAGAGGCAATTTGCTCACGGATGGCTTTTTCCGGAAGTTCCATTCCAGCCATCATAACCATTACCTCAAGGCGGGAGACAAGGTCGCGTGGGTTGTTGGCATGCACCGTTGTCAGTGACCCATCATGTCCTGTGTTCATCGCCTGAAGCATATCAAGAGTTTCACCACCTCGACACTCTCCGACGACGATGCGGTCAGGTCGCATCCGGAGACAGTTTTTTACCAGATCCCTGATATGGATGGCACCCTTTCCCTCCATGTTTGGTGGTCTGGCTTCGAGTGAGACCACATGAGGTTGGCCAAGTTTTAATTCGGCGGAATCTTCCACCGTGATGATTCGTTCATCGTGGGGAATGAAATCTGATAAAACATTGAGAAATGTGGTTTTACCGCTGCCGGTTCCCCCTGAAATGATAATGTTTTTCCGGTAACGGACGGCATTCTCCAGAAAAGCATTCATTGGAGGAGATATTGAACCAAATCGAACAAAATCTTCAATGGATAATTTTTTCTTAGAGAACTTTCGAATGGTCAGGCAGGGGCCATGAATGGCAAGCGGTGGAATAATGGCATTAACCCTCGATCCATCCTTTAGTCTACCATCAACCATGGGGGAGCTTTCATCAATTCGTCTTCCAAGGGGAGAAACAATACGTTCAATAACAGAAAGAACCGCATTGTCACTGCTGAATGTCACATTTGATTTATGAAGTTTACCATGGGTCTCATAATAGATGGAATCATACCTGTTAACCATGATCTCAGTTATGGATTCTTCTGCCAGAAAATCTTCGAGAGGGCCTAATCCAATCGCTTCATCAATGATTTCCTTTGCCAGTTTGATGCGGTCAACTTCAGGGGGAAGGCTTTGGTCCATCTTCTGGATAATGGAGTTCACCAGCGACCTGACCGTTTCACCGAGTTCATCGTCATTCATTGACTGAACATCTGTGCGGCGCAGATCCATGGCAGTCATAAGTTTTTCATGGATGCGTTTGTGCCATACAAAACGGTTGTCGTTTGTTTCCGGTTCGCTGAATGGTTCTTCCGAATTTTGCCGAACACCGAAGGTTTTATTCAGTGAATTTTCCGGTTCTGTTGGTACTGTATCCTTTGAAGGTGTGCCCGCGGATTTAGGTGCTTCATCCGAAGTTTTCTCTGGTCCCTGTGGCGCTGGCCTGGAGGTTTGTTTATCAGAATGTATGGAAAATCTGTAGGCACCAATCGTGATATTATCCTCGGCCTTAAGTGGACCAAAAGTTGTTACGGATGTGCCATTTACAAAAGTCCCTATACCATTTGAAGTGTCTCTGATATAGATGCCATCTTTTTTCTCAGTCAGCTCTGCATGGGTACCGGCAATTCGCCAGCCACTGATTTTGACCAGGTTTTTACCAGAACGTCCGATACTGCATTTTTCTTTCGTACAGCTTAGGGTGCCAAAAGTATTGCCCTTATCGTCGTGAATTATAATTTTAAACATTTTGAGATCGCAGCTGGTTTTGATGAGTGATTTTGCATGTATTAATCAACAAGTTCATGGCCTTTGATAAGTTTTTCAAATTCTCCCTGTATGAGTCGGGCTTCTTCTATTTTTTCCGTGTTAAGTTTTGAAGACGCATCGTATATATAGGGTGTTACAAAGATAACGAGTTCTGTGATCTGGTTCTGGAAATCCTGGGAGCGGAACAGAGGGCCAAGAACAGGTATATCACCGAGCCATTTTACCTTATCGAAATTGTTGTGAGCGGAATTTTGTACAAGGCCAGCCATCACCAGAGTCTCGCCTGCTTTCAGACTGATATCTGTTGAGGTGTTTCGAGTCAGAATGCCTGGGTAGCCGTTGTAGCTTGTTCCATGATCGATATTGCTGATCTCTGTGTCAATATGAGCAATAATGTTGGAGTGGTCATCAACAACGGGTTCGATATTGAGCATGATGCCATATTTCTTGTATTCAATAGATACTTGTCCCACGGATGAAGTTGTGGCAAGAGGATACTCCCCTCCGGCATGAAATTTTGCCTTACCGCCGGAACGGGTACTCAACTGTGGTTCTGCCAGAATAACACCATCACCGTTTTCGAGAGAGAGATTGATAATGGAGGTGACCCCGGTGGCTATACCAAAATAGCCCCTTGCTGAGCTCATTTTTTCACCACCCGTTGTTGTTAATGCTTTGGATGTCCCGGAAAGGTTTAAGAGTGATCCTCCATCTGCTGAGGTTTCCAGTCCGAATTCAAATGAGGGTCCAAGGATTCCAAGGTTTCCCCATTTAATACCAAGTTGCTGGGTAATGCTCTTACTGAGTTCCATGATCTTGACTTTCATGTAGATCATTTTCCCAGCCACAGCTTCATGTACTCTGGTCAGGTTCATTACATTCTTGTATTTTTGCTCAATTATGTTGATAAGAGGTGAAAATTCTTTACTTATTTCTCCGGAAAGAACAGTGTAGCCACCAATTTCTTTAACCTTCAGGTTTGGAATGTCAGCGAGCAGTGTGGACACTTCTGACCTGACATCTCGTGCTGTGACCAGATCAAGTACATCACTATATCGTTTGAGGATGCGGTCAAACTGAGATTTATCCTTTTTGTGGACTTTTCCTTTGACAACAGTGAGGTCTCCGATTCGTATTGTTTTGATTTCCTGAAAAGTGCTGAGCAGGGAGACAAGTTGCTCGTACTCGTCAAAGACTTTTTTCTCACTCACGATAATCTCAAAGTCTTTTTCCGTCCCATTTTTCAGCCAGATATGCATGGTCGTGGCTCCCACGGAATCACCAAGGAGCACTAACTGGCCTTGAGGAAGAATTGAATTGCTGGCCACTGCTGGATTTCCTATGGCTACACGCTCAATCATCTCTATCGGTAAAACCTTCACCTCTCCAAGAAACATGTTGACGGTTTCTCGGGCAGTACCAGTTGTGGGCATACTGAGAAGGAATACAAGGGCAAGAAAAAGCAGGATGGGAGCGCTTGTATTTGTTTTGAATGGTACGTTTTTTCTTCGGGTTAAGGTCATTGTCTTTATCCGTATAAAAAGAATTGGCGTTTGTTCTTTATATTACAAACGCACTATTTGTTCTTCTGTGGTGTGTTGTCTATTTGTATAGTAAAGGTTGTGGCTGGGCCGTTACTTTTCCCGCCAATAATATATTCGACTTCATAGGGGGCAAATGTGCTGATGGCTCGTTGTGATCCCTTACGTATATTACTTGCAAACGCCGGGTCAAATTTACCAGTTACACCTTCGAGAACGGTACCTCGGCCTGCTGTCTCTTTGGCGATGGCACTTTTGGTGAATATATCCTGCGGTGTGAGAAGGGAGCCATCTTTGTTTCTCAGTTTACCGTCCTTGTCTAGGTAAGCGCCTTCTATAACGGTACCATCTTTTGTCCGTACCTTTCCGTCTTTCCCTACGCTCACCAGATCCTTTGCGGTATAGATCTTTCCATTCTTATCCACCAGTTGTCCCGCAGCGTTTGTGGTGAATCCTTGGCTTGCCATCAGGGCATCGGCAGCTTTCTTCTGTGCTTTGGCAATTTCTGTTCGCTTGAGAATATTGGCAGCCGTGACCAGATTCCCATTTTCATCCCTGAGCTTCCCGTCTTTATCCATATGGACACCACGCAGGATGGTACCATCTTTAGTACGCACTGTTCCGTCCTTTGCAACGCTTACCAGATCCTTTGCGGAATAGGTTTTGCCGTTACTGTCGGTGACCGTGCCGTCTTTGTTTATCGTGAGCCCATCTGCTGCAGCCAGAATGTCGGCTGCACTCATCTCTTTTCCATCTGCGTTGTAGAGTTTACCATCTTTTCCAACATGGACCCCTTTCAGGATTTTTCCGTCCTTACTGCGAACAACTCCGTCGGGACCTACAGTTACAAGGTCTTTGGCTTTGACAAGTTTTCCATCGGCGGTTCTCAGGTTACCATCCTTGTCAACACTCATGGTAGCCAGAGGGGTTTCAGCCATGCGTACTGTGCCGTCTTTTCCAACTGTAATCTGGTCAGCTGTTACTATCTTTCCGTCCTTGGTTCGTACCTGACCATCTTTGCCCACGGTGAGACCTGATATGATATGTCCGTCAGGAGTAACAACATTGCCGTCTTTATCCACCAGAAAACCACCTTTGGTGGTCGTGTAGCCATTACTGGTTAAAACATTTCCGTTTTTATCAACCAGGGTACCATTTTTCCCGGCAGTGAGACTTGCGACATCGACTACCTCGCCGTTTTTGGTTCGAATGTGCCCATCAGGTCCAACGCTCAGGTTTCGTCCTGAAAGAATGGTGCCGTCCTTTGTAACAAGCAGTCCATCTTTATTTAAGTGGAGGCCGGCATCTTTAATTACAACGCCATCGCGGGTAACGAGTTGACCTTTTTTATTAAGATGTACGCCGTCAAGGTTTCTGTTGTGCTGTTTACTGATAGCGGCCTCAAGCATTTCACCAGAGTGGCTGAGCAGATCAGCAAGAGTAATTTTGCTGAACAGTATTCCACCAGTATCGTTTGCATTTCTCAGAACGGTGATGAGCTCTCCCCGGGATTTTGCAATTGTTATCAGTGCCGCCTCCTTTGGGGTTACCTCCAGGGTCAGAGTGTTGTATGCGTGGTGGCGAGGGTCGGAGTTAATGTATTTAAATTCATCTTCATTGGGTTTTGCAGAGATTTTGTCTGTTGCCAGAACGAGTAAATCCTCAAGGACCGGGATGACACTCTCAATAGCTCCTGCTGAACCGGCGACAGAGGCGCTAGGTATTGCCATCCTGGCGAAAAGATCGATAAAGTTGCCAGGTTTTACCATACCGGAAATAGAATTGACTTCATCAACCTGAATGGTGATGGCACGATGTCCCGGTTGGATGGTTCCTGAGAAGTCTTTCGGAATTTTCAGGTCGATGTAGTCATGGGCAAGCATTTTTCCGCTTTTTAAAGGCTTTATGAGGATGGCACCTTTAATGGAATCAAATTGAGCCGGGGTGAAAACATCGTCATTAACATATGCCCTGGGGACCGGTCGACTGGACATGGTAGAGCCGTTGACAATACTTCCTATAGGAAGGCTACTGCTGGCCACGATTACATTAACCATCTCTTTTTGGGGAGGTGTCAGACGTTCTTTAAGCCTCTGCTCAAGAAACCTGAGATAAAGCATTGTTCCCAACCCGGCCAGTAGTGCAAAAATTACTGCGGCGGTAAAGAGCTTCCACGTTTTTCTTCGTATTTTGTCCTGTTCTGATTTTGCCATTGTCTGAGATCAGTGCTTTTGTGTTGAGTATTGAAAATCTTCTCTTTTTCGATTTTTGATAACTGTTTGATATCTGTCTACAGCAGGTCTTTTATGTCATGCACCAGCGTTTTGAATCCGTTAATAATACCTGAATCTTCGTCAGAAATGTCCTTGAAACTCAGGTCAGGCAACTCAATGTCCGAAATCAAATCCTCTATGTTTTCCAGCTCGTCCAGTACTTCTTTTACTTTGGCAGCATCCTCTTTCACTTTATCGTCAAATGCTTTGTCGGGAGGATCGGATATGGAAACACCAAATGCATAGCTGCTGTACTTGTCATGAATGGTGTGGCTTATCATGTTGTAGATACTGTTTTCAGAGGATGTCGTTATAAATAATGTGACCAGTGCGGCACACATAATCAGATACTCAACGGCGGACTGACCCCTTTCGTTTTGTATTGAGGTTATTGGCAGTTTTGAGTCGAGTGCTTGGAGCATGGTTAGATCTCTTCAGAAATATTCATAACGATTTGAGTGGTGCCGCCACTATTGCTGATAACGAGGTTTGTCTCTTTGTTACGTTTTTTAAATGCCATGACAAATGTATTTTTACTGTTTGTGTCCATTATTTTTCCCCAGCCCCTGTCAGAATAATAATTGCGATAGAAATTGCTGTTACTTGTAGCTGAGTACGTATTGGTGAGCATCAGTGTACGCCCTTTTGTGCCCGGGTCAAGGCTTGTGGCGTCGTTGATAATTGTACTGCCACTCATTTTGGGTACAATGCTGTTTTTTGTCTGGTTTTTGTTTACAGCTTTTAGGTCTGCGATGGCCAGATAACCTCTGATTGTGAAGCTGTTCTCCTGCCTTACCTGGACGGTGTAGAGATATTGACCGTCAAATCGCGAAATGATATACCATGGTGGGGCTTGAGCCTCTTTATAAGCGGTATTCCCGGTGTTGTCGTTTTGCCATTGGCCTCTGTAAAAAAGTAAAAGTTCTTC
>DAOWDZ010000119.1 GCA_030638765.1 Desulfocapsa sp. | reverse complement strand
ATAGGCAGAAGTATCTGTCATCCCAGGAAGATATTTCCACTTCTGAACTGCGCCGTTTTGATCTTCTTGTCCATATGTATCAACTGCTGAACCAGAAATATAATCTTGGTTTTCAGGAGTTGCGCTCCGAGCTTGAACAGGCAGCTCAGGAAGGATTTCCAGAGATGGAAAATCTATTAGATACTCTTGAAAATTGTGAAACAACTGAATGTGTCGAGGCACTGCTTGAAACGCTTGAAGGATTAAAAACAATTATCTTATCTTCCGATACCTTTGAGGCGAAGGAGGATATCTATTATAAACGGCATATTGCCGTTGATATTCCATCGGTTTATGGAAAATACAGGGAGAAGAAATTTGATAGCCTTTCCTTGAGTTTCCGACTTGAAAATCTGACAAATATTTATCTGGAACGTCTACCTGAAACTGTAAATCTGTCCATTATTACGCAGGCAACGTTCTATAGTATCGTGAAGTGCCTCAAGCTCTATCTGCGCGCTCTTCAGGTGGATGGGATCTCATCGAGGCGTCTTGAAACCTATATTGCATTACTTCAAAGCTCTCTTAAAATCAGGCGTTTTTCCTACACTCAATATCTGGATATTTTTCGTGGTCTCTCAGATGGAGTCAAGGATATTATCTATTCCTATTACACTAATATTCATCAGAATAATCTGACCATTGTTATTCCACAGGTTGGGGCAAGTAATCTGCTCACTAAATACAGATCGCTTTGGCATGAGGAAGATCAGACCAACTCTATTCACAGTCTCTCCGAGGCGTTTTTACGGGATCTGATAGCCACAACTTTTGGTCTCCAGCATCTTGATAATTTTATAACAAGAATTATTGGTACACTTGAAAGCCAGAAAGATATACTTGATGAGCGTCGTCTTGATCTATTGATGTCATACAATCCGGAATGTGCGATTTCACAGCTTCATAAAAGAAATCCATATACCCACGATTTGATTCATCTTGGCAATAAAGGCTATAATCTAGTTGTCTTGAATGATGATCAAAAGCCTGTTCCACCAGCATTTATTATTACCACTGAGATTTTTCGCTGCAGAGAAGTTGTGTACGGTTTTGATAAAGCTCGTGATGACTTTATGCAGCGTGTGCGAACTTCCCTTACTGAACTTGAAAAGCTAACGGGTAGAGTTTTTGCGGCTCCTAAAAACCCATTGTTACTTTCAGTCAGGAGTGGAGCTGCTGTCTCCATGCCCGGCATGATGGCAACGGTTCATAATGTGGGAACCAATGAAGAACTCATTGAAGAAGCAGCAAGAGAATATGGTGATTCCTATCTGGCATGGGACAATTACAGGCGATTCTTACAATCATGGGCCATGACTTCAGGCGTGCCAAGAGAAGAGTTTCAGACTCTGATGAACGATGCCAAAAAGAAATATAATGTGAGGCTAAAGGGGCATTTTTCTCCTGAGCAGATGAAAGAGTTGGCACTCGAATATCAAAAAGTAATAAGAAATCAGGGTTTGGGTATTCCTGAAGATCCTTGGTTACAGCTGGTTACGGCCATCGAGATGGTATTTGATTCCTGGGAAACAATTAAGGCAGCAGACTATCGTAAAATTATGGATGTCTCAGACTCATGGGGAACCGCAGTTATTGTACAGGCAATGGTCTACGGTAACAAGAGTCAGTCGTCCGGTTCGGGGGTGTTGTTTACAGCACATCCCTATCGTAAGGTGCAGCGTGTGGCTCTGTGGGGTGATTATGCCTATGGTGATCAGGGGGAGGATATTGTTTCAGGGTTAGTTACCAGTTATCCGATTTCTGTGGAACAGGCAGAGCTTGATGGCAGGGGGGTGGATAAGACGCTCGAAGTACGCTATCCCGATATTTACAGTGAGCTTCTTGTCATATCACGAGAACTTGTCTACGATAAACGATGGAATCCGCAGGAAATTGAATTCACCTTTGAAGGACCGGATGCAAAACAGCTCTATCTTCTGCAAACTCGTGATATGATAACCATTAAGAAGCAGGAACGATTCCAGGTTTTTGCTGATGCTGAAGTTGTGAAGAAGGCGTATCTTGGCAAAGGTATCGGTGTTTCCGGATCTGCTTTTTCTGGCTTTGCAGTATTTACTGAGGAAAACATTCAGGAACTGAGACGAACCGACCCTGATACTCCACTGGTTCTGATTCGTGCAGATACGGTACCTGAAGATATTAAGGTAATTGATATGGCGGAGGGGTTGCTTACTTCAAGGGGCGGGCAAACGTCCCATGCCTCTGTGGTTGCAGTTCGTCTTGAAAAAACATGTATAGTTGGCTGTAAACATTTAAAAGTGTATGAAGTTGGTCAATATTGCGAACTTGGAGATTTCGTCATTAAATTCGGTGATCCGATATCAATTGACGGACGCAGTGGGCAGGTGTTAAGTGGAGTGCATAAAACCAGAGAAGAAATGCATATTTTGCCGATTTAATGTCGCTTGCAAAAATAACAGCATAATAGGGAGGATAAGATGGTGAAAAAAGCAAAGCAGGAAAAATTGTTGAAGGGCTCTGCTCTTGCAGCCTACGCCAGAAAAAAAGCAGCAGGATTAGGCTTGAAAGGGAAGGGGATGAAACTGAATGATCTTGTGTGGATGATTCAGGAAAAAGAAGGACATACAGATTGTTTTAAGAAAGAAAAGACATGTTCACAGGAGGAATGTTGCTGGCAACTCTCTTGTGGTGCGAAAATCATTTAAGGTTACCTTGATTTGGAACGAAAGTACTTATTCTTGAAGACCCTTTAAGGTTCTGTAACGCTACGAAACTCAACAGGGAAAAGTTAAGATGTTGAGTTTCGCGGTATTTGATCAGGCTTACGATAATTATTTTTCAGGAACGCCCAGGGCTTTTAAGATCATCCCCAAAGGGCAAAACTTGGTGAAGCCAAATTGAAACATGTTTACACCCACAAAAGCCGTGCCAAAAAGCCAGTATTTATGCAAGAATAAAGGGTTGGGGCCACAGTCTATACCGAGTGCCATAGTCAACAGGATGAAGATACCTGCAATGGTGTGAATCCAGTCTGTAACGATCATTTAAAGTACCTCTTATGAGTAAATTGTTGGGAATGTATCCTATTTAATGAAACTATAATATAGCTTTGTTGATTTGTCCAGTGTGCAAGTTGCGTTATGAAAGTTTATTTCTCCTTCTATAATTTCCGGGGTTTTTCCTGATTCGAAAGAAATCAAATGCTCCATAGAGGAGGAAGCCAACTCCTACTCCTATGCAAAAATTTACCCAGCAACTAGTAGACTTTTTTTCGATATTTGCTGCTGTTCCAGATTGAACAGTAGCAGCCATGTTTTTTACATTTGAACGAACAGGGGGATCATCTTTAAGAACAACGGGTGCAACCACTGCTTTTGGTTTCGGTGGAACTTTTGTAAAACCTTTGTTGAGCAAGGCGATTGCCTGTGCATCCCGCACCTTTCTATCCTTGCTCCCCATTACAATAGCAATTAAGCGTACTCCTTTACGTTGCGCGGTGGCTGAAATGGAAAATCCAGCCTTGGTGAAATAGCCCGTTTTAAAACCATCACATCCAATCACCTTGTCAAGCAGGTGGTTGTGGGTGCGCATAACAAACTCACCGTCTCGAAAATCTCTAACTTTGGTTCCCGTATATTTATATACATCCGGAATTTTACTTAAATGGCGGCTTAATATGGCAAAATCTCTGGCAGTGGATACATCAACTTTTTGTCCTTTTGATGGAGGGAGGCCGTGTGCGGGGGGAAATGTGGTGTTTTTCATGCCGAGTTCTTTGGCTTCTGCATGCATCATATCAACAAAGGCTTCCTTCGATCCGGCAACATGACT
>DAOWDZ010000125.1 GCA_030638765.1 Desulfocapsa sp. | reverse complement strand
GACATCGTTTATTTCATTAAGCGTGAAATCTGAGTTGAAGAGCATCAAGCCATCACTTGCCGACATGATAAAACTTTGAAATTTTGCTTTAGATGCCTGTAATTTCTTTTCGGATTGTTTGCGCAGGTAGAGGTTGACTTTTATCTTTTTTACGGTGAAAAAAGCAATCAAAAGTGACAGAAATAAACCAGTACCAACTGCTATTGAAAGAATTATTTTTATTCTTTTTTCGATCTTCTGTGCTTCTGCAATAAAACCATCTGCTTTTGTTCCTGCATATACGGTTAAGTCCAGGAGGTTTTGTTCCAATAACTGTCCATTGTTCTGTCTACTTTTTGCAACAAGAATAGCTGCTTTTTCGGTATGTCCTTTTCTGCTCAAATCTATAACCTGTCTTCGAGTTGAACGACCCTTTTTAAAAATTTCTCTGGTGCTGTTTGCAAGTGTCTGCCCCTCAATCCCAAGAATTTTGTCCTTTATGAGATCAAATTGTTCCGCAACCAACTTTTCTTCTTCGTTTAGACGGATGATTGCGGCATTTATGGTAGATTGTTCGTTGCTCGAGAGAAGAGTTGTAATATCTTTGTGTATTTTGAGAACACCCATATTTGTCCGCAATGCCGCATTGGAGACCTCTAATGGGTGTTGGTGAAGTTCGGAGGCCAGCTTGCTCAAGGCGTTTATTTCCATCCATGAGATACTGCCTATAAAAATGAACATGATAATGAGGAGACTAAAGGCTGAGACAACCTGTTTTACAATGGTGCCATTTTTTGTTTTTTTTGTTTTTTTCATGGCAGAGGAAAAGAAGGGACTAAAATCATATCTTTAATACAGATTAAGCAAGAATGTGCCAAAATACATTTTAAAATCATCTGTAAAAATAGTACATCTTCTCACGAGAATATTTAAGCTTAATTTCGTTACAGATAATTTTTTAAATTTTGATGATCATAGTAAAGCCAGTGGTTTTTGTTTGAAATCCATTGGCCTTACTATGAAAATATTCGCGAATACTGTTTACACCTTGAATTTACCAGACATTTCATGAAGTTCATCGGATAATTGTGAAAGCTTTTTCACACTGTTTTTTACCAGATCACTGGAACCGCTCATTTCTTCAGCTGCCTGGTTAACTTCACTGATATCTCTGGCTATTTCAGAGGAGACTGCGGAACTTTGAGCTACGTTCTCAGACACTTCCTGCAGTCCCTGGCTTGCCTGGACCATATTGGTGGCAATCTCTCCAGTGGTTGCCGTCTGTTCTTCAACTGCTGCCGCAATAGTTGAGACTATTATGTTTATTTCATGGATTACTGAAGAAATCTGCCCAATTTGAGTAATCGTACCCTCTGTTGAGTTCTGGATTGAGCTGATTTTCCCCTTGATTTCACTGGTTGCTTCAGCTGTTTGTTTGGCAAGATCCTTTATTTCATTAGCGACCACTGCAAAACCTTTACCTGCCTCACCGGCTCGTGCGGCCTCTATGGTAGCATTGAGTGCCAGTAAGTTAGTCTGGTCTGAGATTTCTGTGATGGCTTCAGTTACCTTACCTATTTCGTCGGCTGC
The DNA here is from genome assembly GCA_030638765.1 of Desulfocapsa sp. The sequence continues at coordinate 2,434 of DAOWDZ010000125.1, read as the reverse complement.
TTTGCCAAGTTCTGCAACTTTTTCCGAGGCATCTTTCACATCGGTTACGGCTTTTGAAGTAATGATACTGGCCTTTCCAGTGTTTTCAGCAATTTCGTTGACTGCCGAGGTTAATTCGTCAGCACTGGAAGCCACCATACTGACGTTGGCAGTCGCCTCTTCAACGGCTGCTGCCACACTATCCATGTTTGCACTCATCTCTTCAGCGGCTGTTGCAACGGACTTTGCCCTTTCTGACGTTTCAATTGAACTGGTAGACATCTGTTCTGAAGCACTGGCAAGTTCATCTGCTGTGGAAGAAAGAGTATCAACTCCCATGTTGATCTCAAGAAGTACGGCACCTGTTTTTCCCACAAGCGTATTTATGGCTCTTGCCAGCAGGCCAACTTCGTCCTTTTGCTCTATTTTGAGCTTTTCTCGAAAATCCCCTTCAGAAACCTTTTCGGCAAAGTCAACACTTCGACCAAGTGGTGCCGCTATTGTTCCGGCAATTAATCTGGCAAAGATTGCAATACCAAGCGCCAGGACAGTAATTGTAATGGCAATGGCGCGGTAAATGGACTTAATTGGTTTATCCACTTCAGTCTTGTCAATTTCTGCAAATAACCCCCATGTCAAGTCACCGATTTTAACAGGAACATAGGCTGAAAGAACATGGTTTCCGTTGTAATCAGTGATAATGCCAACACCACTCTCACCGGCAAGAACTGCCTGACTGGCGGCTGTGTCCACGCCATTATTGGCAACATTTCCGGCAAAAGAAGCGATGATTGAATGGCCTTCCGGGTCAAGAAAAGAATCGGATCGCATCAGTTTGTCAGAACCGATCAGGTAGGTCTCGCCAGTTTCACCCATGCCGTCGCGCTGCTGCATGATCTTATTTATTGCCGCTATGGAAATCTGCAGTGCAACAACACCTACGATTTCACCGTTTTCCTTGATGGGGGCTGCTATAAACTGAGCAGGAAGATTGTTTGAAGGCGGATAGGTCTTGGTGTCTGACAGGGCAACTTTGCCCTCTTTGGCAGCCAGTCGCCATACATCTCTCAGGGAGGAGGGTATTTCGTTGGCTCTCTGACCAAAATCAGCTTCTTTAGTAACAGTAAAGGATGTATCGCCATGGTCGGGACACATGAGGAAGATATCATAGTACCCATACTGTTCCATGTAAAATTTCAGATTAGGGAAATATTTGTCATGAACCTGACGATAAGCATCCGGTGCATCATACTTTTCATTAGTGTGGCCTTTGAATTTTCCATCTGCTACTCCGCCACCCGCATCAAAAGCAGCATCTAAATCTTTCATAGCTTCAAGAATAAAGGGATTGTCAGCTAATACTCTTGCATCTCCCAATCTTTCTGCAAAAAAACCTTCAACTTGATTCTTTTTTATTTCCCGTATTGAAATCATCTGATTGAAAACCTCATGCTCAAGGCTTTTGCCAGCTTTGTCAGCTGCAAGCCAGCTGATGATTAAGGCCGGAATAAGGCCGGAAAGCAAAAAAGTAACGATCAGTTTTGGTTTTAGTTTGAAATTGTGCAGGCTCTTCATGGGCATCGTCCTCTCGTTTTGAGATGAGAAAGAGTTAGCAATGCAGCTGTTAAATAGGTGCATTGATATTTCTTTTCATCAATTTCGAAATCTGCTCTCTTCCACCAGCTTAGGTTACTGTCATGGATCACAGGTTAACATGGCTATATGCCAGGAGAATAGAACATGTACCTTTGGTCTGAAAGCTACCTAGCAGATTACGTGCCAGTGGCGCTGGTAGGAGGATTTGATCTTATTAATGCTTTCAATCTAGCAGGGGTGTGGAGAGAGGGAGATTGGGGGATGAAATGAAATCCACTAAAACAATGGTTTTTGATAATAGTGTGATTGATTGTTAGGGTGGACTTGCCAATAACGTTAAATTATATATTTTATGGGGGAACCCAATCAGGAGAGAAAATATGCTGTGTGAAAAAAAGTGGTTGAGAAATGGTTCTCTTTGTTTGAACGGTATTTGTTGAGTTGTTGTGCAGCGGACCCGCTGCCTTAAGGCACTATCAGAATTCTATATAGTCGTAATCGACCACCTGATTGTCATTATCTCCCAGGGAGGTTTTTCTATAGAAGACCATCTTATCAAAAGTCGGCTTATAGATAAAAATGATTGCATTCTCCTTCTTTACAAAGCCTTCTTTTTTACTGGGAGGGTAAGATTTAAAGAGAATTAAATGATCCGTATACTCCCAGATAACTATATCTGAGATACCAGCAAGGCTCTGTGAAGTTGTTTTTCGCTCTTCAATTTTTGGACCTAGCCTGGAAACCATACTCTTGACAAAATCGTCATTTTGCATCTGGCTAATAGGGCCGTCGTAGTAATGTAATACGGATATTAACTGTTCTTCAAAAAGCTTGAATTCTATTCGATTAAGTCCTTCCT
>DAOWDZ010000092.1 GCA_030638765.1 Desulfocapsa sp. | reverse complement strand
CACTCCGAGTGTTAATTTTTTTAAAGGAAAGCGCAGTTGGCAGGTAAGGGTGACCAACATAGTCTTTGACCTATCGTAAGTATCTGTATTTATGTATGTAGTAAATATTATACATAATATACATTATGCGACATTGCCTTATTTTGCAAAAAACACATTAGCTTTCGCTGAGCACTGAATTGGCTTTTCCCAAAGGACCTTAACTAATCGTGCCCTGCAGAAATCCTTAAAGAACTACTTTAACAAAAACGGAACCATATGACTTTAGCAATTTTTGATCTTGATAACACATTGCTCACTGGCGATAGTGATCACGGGTGGGGAGAATTTTTAGTTGAAAAAAAAATAGTCGACGGAAACGCCTACAGAAAGGCCAATGAAAAATTCTACGCTCTTTACAAACAAGGTAAGTTAGATATTTATGAGTATGCTGCTTTTAGTTTCGAGCCATTGGCTGCTCATACCATGGAGCAATTAAAAGTCCTGCATACCGAATTTATGGAGGCTGTAATATGGCCAATGATCGGCAAAAAAGCTTTGGATTTGGTTGAGACCCATAGATGCCTGGGACATACATTGCTTGTAATTACAGCTACTAATAGCTTTATTACCAGCCCTATTGTTGCAGCCTTCGGGATAGATAATCTATTGGCGACCGAACCTCAGATAATTGATGGTCGATATGTTAATAAAATTTCTGGAACGCCATGCTTCCATAAAGGAAAGGTTGACAGGTTGAACACCTGGCTTAAAAAGGAAGGTTTGGGGCTCGAGGGGAGTTTTTTTTATAGCGATTCTCACAATGACCTTCCTCTGATGGAAAGAGTAGAGCACCCTATTGCTGTTGATCCGGATGAGGTTCTTGCTGGTATTGCTAGGGAGAGAGGGTGGAAGATTATTTCATTGATAAACCAAGGTACCTAACTGACATAATTAACTATCGTACGTAACTACTGATGGTAATGACCTAATTGACATAGTTGGCAATTTCATTTGCAACTAGACAGCCAGATTTCCAGCATTTACCGGCAACCTTAACGGGACTAAACTGAACATTCCCGCACGTGAAATAACTTGGATCAGAACAACGTCCTTTTGTATCAGTTATAGCCATACCGGTATTGAAGTCAATTTCAAGGTGACTCGATCTCACCAAGCTCGATTCGGGCGTGAAATTTCCAGTGAAGAGTACCCCGTCACAAGCAATTTCTTCCTTCTTTCCTTCGTTGCTTGTGATTTGTACGCTCTCAACACGATCCCTGCCCTGAATATTGTTGAGTTTGGTGCCAATTAACAACGGAACACCAACAAGTTTCGGTACAATGTTAATGGGCCACATTACGGTTGTGGAATTGTTTCTCTCAATCATTGCGACAGGTTTAATTCCAGCCTTCCAACAGGTAAACAAAGCAGAAAAACTCACTATCTCAGTACCGACAATGATCGGATTTTTGAAAGGGATTTTATTCTTGAGATAGACCATGGATTGCAATGCCCCAGTATTATAAATCCCCAGTGGTCTTTGTCCTGAAATAAATCTTGCTGAACGTGGCGTTTCACGTGTCCCGGTTGCCAACAGGACACATTTTGCTTGTAAAGTGATTGAACCACTTGGGGTTACAACGTTTAGCTTAGCGCTACGTCCTAAATTAACAACTGTTCCGTTTAACCAAAACTCTACCCCAGCTTTTTTTGCCAAGGTCACTATGTTCTTTGCATAGGTCGGACCAGTCAGGATCTTTTTTAATTCAGTCATACCAAATGGAGGATGTCCGCAGTGTCTTGGGATACCACCCGCTTCTGCCTCTCTTTCTAATACCACAACCCGCTCAATACCTTTTTTCTTTAATGTGATCGCAGCTGCTATCCCTGATGGACCAGCACCAATAATGGCAACATCACAGATTTCGCTTTTTATTGATTCACTCATCTGTTGTACCTATTGCAATATTTTCAGAAAACTTTCCTTCTGTTAACTCCGCTAAGCGAGCTGAACAATAAAAACCCTGGCAACGGCCCATGGTTACACGAGTTCTTCTTTTTAATCCTGAAAGACTTCCTACAGGCAAAATATCACTTTCAAGTACTGCTTTGATTTCTCTTTGTGTTACCAGTTCACAATGACAGACAATTTCTTCGAAACCAGGGCTTTGATAATCTCTAGGGAGGTGCTCGGCCAAATTGGGCACCTTAGGAGTCGATGGATTCGACATCGGCATAAATTCAAATCCCTGTTTTAGAAGTAATGAATGTACATGCTGTGCAAGACCTAGTGCTGAAGTAAGCCCGGTTGAACGTATACCTCCGAGAGATATCCAATTACGGTTGTAATCCTCTGTTATGCGATACTCAGGTTTCTCAGTTGCTGGACGAATACCAGCATAAGTTGCTGTAACGGGTACATTGGCAAGTGCAGGTATCTTTTTTATTGCCTGTGTTTGCAATTCACTTAAAATGCTTCCATCAACAGAGGCATCACTTCTGCTATCCTGCTCTTCTGCTGTTGGGCCCACCATTAAGTTTCCAAAAATTGTTGGAAATAAAACTATTCCTTTGGTTCTCTTGGTGGGTACTGGCAAGACAATAGAATTCACCAACTTGTTGGCTGATTTGTCAAAAACGACAAACTGACCTTTTCTTGGTTTGATAGTGAATTCTGATGAGCCAAGCACATCTCTATCGAGAATGTCACCATAAAGACCCGCTGTATTGATCACATATCGAGACTTGACAATTCCTTTTTGTGTTTGTAATCGCCAGGAATTACCAGTGAACTCTCCACCCGTAACGCCAGCATTGAAGAGTGCCTTACCGCCATTTTCAAGAGCTTGTAGAAGATACGCCAGGGGGGCAGACCATGGGTCAATAACATATTCCCGTGGTATGAAAATGGCTGCTCGTATCTCACTGGATAAATTTGGCTCACGTAAAAGTACTTCTGATTTAGACAAAAGATGCAGGTCTTTGACATTGTTATCTGCACCCTTTTTCAATATAGCCGAAAACTTCGCCTCTTCCTCTTCAGTCCATGCAGCAACAAGTGCACCAGTTTTTAATAATGGCAAATTAAGACTTTCGTGAATTGCCACATATTCATCATAGCCTTTTTGAACACACTCCCATTCAAGTGTGTTTGGCGGAGCATCAAATCCGGTATGGAGAATAGCGCTGTTTCCTTTGCTTGCACCATCAAGAATGTCTGGGGCCTTTTCAATTAAAACAACCGAGGCACCCTCAAGCGCTAATCTCCTGACAACTGCACAACCAACCACACCACCGCCAATAACAGCTATATCGGCATCAGCAATAAGTGTCGTGTCTTTTAAAATTTGCTTCCCGGTTTCCCGTTTTTTGCTTTCAGAAATATTTTCCATGATCAACGAATACCAGCAAATGACCAATCGGTCAATTTAAAAGACCACTTGGTCGAGAAAGGTGCGTTGCGTTCCTGTTTCGAACGCAACACTCAATTGTAAAAAATTTTGAAAAGAAAAGAGGTGAGGTGAATCTTCAGTGATTAATTTCTTGAAATCATTTGTAATGATACTATTCCAGCACCCAATGAGTTGATTTCGCCGATGCAAGTTGGTTCTCTTCACTATCAAGAACAGTGGCCTCAAAATAAAGGAATCTTTTTTTCTTTCTAATATAATTTGCTGTCACATAAATATAGCCCAAATCTGGCGTAACGATTCTAGCGTATTTTACATTCATATAACGTGTAAAGTTTGGTGGAGAAACAAGCAAACTCAGCGGGCCGATTGTATTGTCAATGGCGGCAGAAATTATTCCACCCTGCATACTGCCGTAAGGATTAAGGTGTATATTTAAAATCGGAAATCGATTAGTTAATGTTTCTTTATCATGGTCATAGCTGACAATTTCGCCTTTTAATGCATCAAACACAGGAGGAGGGAAAATTATTTCATCCATTCTCCCCTCAAGATTTTCTTCAAGAATTGCCATGATTTTTGCTGGAACACGATTTCTATCTATCATTTCATTTCACTGCAACGCCGTCATTAAGGAAAAAATGCCCCCCTCCCCTCTACTTAACATCCACGAGACTTATAATGTCGTCCTTATTTGGAATTAAACAGAGAAAAACATAGTCTTCCTTGTCTGATGCTTTGTACCAATGCTGTACTCCAGCAGGGATAAGCAGTGCGTCATCTTTTTTAATATCATACACTTTTTCAGCAATGCCAACTTTCGCTGACCCGGAAAGGACAAATTGCTCATGCTCAACAGAATTTGTATGGTTGGGCATAGAACCACCAGCCTTGATAATAATTCTGCGCATTATAAAATTATCGGCACTATTGGAAGGAATGAGAACCTGCATTGAAGTACCTTTAGCTGCACCTATTACTGTTGCTTCGACATCTGAGACTGAGGTTATTAATGGTTTCATCGTGGGATTCCTTTTTTGTGAGTATTTTAATTTACGTTTTCAGAAGAATACATGTTAACCCCTGAACTTAACAATGCTTTTTCCATTGCCTCAGAGGGCTTCTTTTCACATACAAAATTTGTTATTCGATCCAGGCTGCAAACTTCGAAGGATGCAATTCGGCCTATTTTAGAGCTATCTGCCAGAATGGTTACTGTCTCAGCCTGTTCAATCATTGCCCTGGCTACCTGGGCCTCCTCGATACAAAAGTCCATCGCACCAGTTCGTAAATCAACGGCACCAACAGTTAACACAGCATGATGAGCTCGAAAAGATCGGACTTGTGAAATAGCCATACTCCCAACGGTTTGTCTGTTGTCAGCGTTAAACTCACCACCAAGAAGAAACGTTTTGGATTTCACAGGAGAAAGGCTCACCACACGGGCTATTTCGGCTGAGTTGGTAACAACTGTCAAATTCGATATTTCAGCAAGTTTTTCAGCAAAATATAACGTGGTAGATCCAGTGTCTACAAGAACAGTTTCTCCTGGCGCTATAAGCTTTATTGCCTCAATTGCTATTAGAGATTTTGCAGCAGCATTGTCAGCCATGCGATCACGAAATTGACCTTCACCCGTCATCATAGGTAATGACGCACCTCCGTGGAATTTAAGGACTTTACCATTTTTTGCAAGTTCAGCGAGGTCTCTGCGAATGGTTTCTTTCGAGATTTTTAGTATTCTAGAAAGCTCATCCACTGCAACTTGATTGCGCTGTCGTATGATATTTATAATTTCTTTTTGTCTTTCTGCGGGGTTCACAAATATTCCTCATAAAGGTTAATGCATATCTTTAAAACAGGAAGTATCCTTTTTTATTGGGCTTGTCAATATTATCAAATATCATAATTTCCAATCCTCCTCCAAATTTGTAAAACTAGTTGTTTGTTCTCTCAACAGATAGTAAGTATTATTTCAATTAGTTGGTGATTGAAAGGGTCCCAAAAACAACCCTCCCAACCACTCAAACAATGCAAATATTCATTTCGGTCACATTCAATGCTTGTTCGGAAGCACAGTGTGTGGTAACTATACAATATGCATTCTTATTATATTACTGTTAACTATGTTTTTTGACCATCTGCCCCAACAGAATATTATTTGTGCACATCGTGGTGCTCGATCTATTGCGCCCGAAAACACATTACTTTCAATGAAAACTGCAAGAGATTGCGGTGCTCACTGCTTAGAAACTGATGTTCAAATGAGTAAAGACGGCAAGCTTGTTATATTTCACGACAACTCCCTAGAACGTACAACTGATATTGGTTCCAATATTTTTTTTACAGATCGAAAAATTTTCAATATCAGCCAGTTTACATTTGAAGAGTTGAATAGACTCGATGCCGGTACCTGGTTTCTCGAAAATGATCCTTTTGGTACTGTTAAAAGTAACACATTAACAAATACCGATATCGCTATAATCAAAAAACAGCGCATCCCTCTACTCGAAGAGATATTGGAATACAGTAAGAAATATTCTTTTCCTGTAAATATAGAAATTAAAGATCCCGGTACCCCTGAAGTAGACATTGATATTGTAGATAATGTCATGAAAACACTTCGTAAAACTCAAACCACCGATCTTGTGCTTATTTCATCTTTTCAGCATGAATATTTAAGAAGAGTCAGAGAGCTAGACAAAGATATTAACATGGCTTTTCTCGTAAAAAAGCAACATCCGGAAAACCTGATTCAATACTTAAAGGATTTGTCTGTTGCTGCGTATCATCCGAAGGAATCGCTCTGTAGTATTGATCTCATAACTACTTTGCAAAATTCTGGTATTCGTGTGAATGCATGGACGATCAATAATATGAATAAAGCAAAAGAGTTCCTTAAGCATGGAGTCGGCGTAATTACTGATTGGCCCCAGCTTTTAACTCAGTAAAATCACAAAAAAGTATTGCGCAGTTTATAAACGTGTAAGAAATTTTAATACACACATTATTAACCACAACTCAGGAAGGTGGATCAATGAAAAAATTAGTAATTGCAAGTGTCATTGCATTGGCACTTAGCTCCAATGCTGTTATGGCACAGGACACACTAAGATTGCTCACGTGGAAAGGATACGCGCCAGCAAAACTTGTTAAAGATTTTGAGGCTCAAACTGGAATCGATGTAAAAATCACCTACTCTAACAATGAAGAGATGATTGCCAAGTTAAGAGCAACTCGTGGCGGAGGCTTTGATCTTGCTCAGCCCAGTCAGGATAGAATTTCTTTCGTTCAGGCTAAATTTCCTGTTTATCAACCGATTGATTTCAGCAGGGTTAACACAGATCAACTGACCAAATCCATGGTTGATGCAGTTAAAAGGAACACCGAAGTGGATGGTAAAGCATATGCTGTTCCTCATTGTTATGGAACCACCGGAATGATCGTTAATACCAAGTTGGCTCCTGAAGCTAATGACTGGTCAGCTCTTTGGGATCCAAAATATGCTGGTAAAATTTCCTACAGACTTAAAAGGCCACTGTTGATAGCAACAGCCTTTGGTATGGGTGAAGACCCATTTGCACTGTATGGAGACAAAGCTGCTTATAGAGAATTGATGAAACGCGTTGAAAAAACTCTCATCGATGGCAAAAAATTTGTTAAAAATTACTGGACCAGTGGTGATACCCAGGTAGCAATTATCAAAAGTGGTGATGCTAACGTTATATCCGGTTGGGATGGAAAAGGTTGGAGTCTTCATAAGGACAATGCCGATATTGACTTCATCGCTCCTAAAAGTGGTGCGTTGGGCTGGATCGACACCTTTGCAATTCCTGCAAAATCCAAAAATCTTGATGCTGCATATAAATGGATCAACTTTATGCTTGAACCTAAAAATGCCGCCTATTTCACAAACAAAGAAGGTTACGGAACAGCTTCAGCTGAAGCCATCAACTTTCTCAATGATGAGATTAAAGCCAACTTCAGCCGTTCTTTTCCTCAGGCTGACCTTGATAACATCAAATGGCACCCACCAGTACCAGCAGGTTTCGAAACAATCGAAGCCAAAGTTCTCGATAGAATCAAAGCTGCAAAATAATATATTTGAGAGCAAACGCCCTCAATATATATAAATTTCTTAAGCACCCTGGTCCCGTATTACAGGGGGCTTAAGAAGTGAGTTACTTTGTATCTTTCCCGGCTATCGCCCAGTATCATTCTTCCTTAAATCTATTGATTCTTATCAGGTATTTGTATGAGTAATGTCCTAGAAATTAAAAATGTTACAAAAAGATTCGGTGATTTCACAGCCGTAGATTCCGTAAGTTTTAATGTTGAAGATGGTGGCTTCTTTTCAATACTTGGCGGATCAGGTTGCGGAAAAACCACACTCCTGCGAATGATTGCCGGTTTTGAGAAAGAAACAGAGGGAGATTTACTTATTCGTGGTGAATCCATGAAGGGGATTCCTCCTGAAAAAAGAGCTGTCAATATTGTCTTTCAAAATCTTGCACTTTTCCCGATGATGAATGTCGAGAGAAACGTTTCCTTTGGTCTGCAAAGACAAAAACTACCTAAAGATGAGGTTCAGACGAGAGTTACAGAGATGCTTGAACGTGTTGGTCTTGTCAAATATGAAAAGAAAAATTTCGATGATCTTTCTGGTGGACAACGACAACGTGTCGCCATTGCACGATCACTTGTTTTACGACCATCTATTCTGCTTCTTGATGAACCTCTTGGTGCACTTGACAGAAAACTTCGTGAACACATGAAAATCGAGCTCAAGGTTCTCCAAAAAGAAATCGGCACAACATTTATCTATATCACCCATGATCAATCAGAAGCACTCGTCATGAGTGATAAAGTGGCTGTTATGAATGAAGGCCGCTTTGAACAGCTTGATACTCCAAGAAAGCTTTATAAGCACCCCGCTACCTCCTTTGTCGCAGGATTTGTAGGTGAAAGTAATGAATTCAATGTGGCAAGTTATACTGATGGCGTCCTTGAAACACAGAATGGCTGCAAGGTTTCAAAACCTGGACTTGATTTTCAGCCAAAGAAACTCTTTATGCGCCCTGAAGCTTTAATTCTCAATCCATCAGATGGTCTTGAAGATATTGAACGAATCAACATGAAGATAAAAGCCATACTCTTTGATGGATCAAACACAAAAATATCTGCCATAATTGATAAAAGCTCAGATGAGGTCTTGATCTCATTGCCTCAAAATGCTGAATTTGGTGATCTTAAAGAAGGTGATAATCTTCTGACGGGTATTCATCGTGACGATTTAAAATGCTATCAGGACTAATGATATGAAGAACAAAACAAGTGCTACGTTTTATCTTTTGATAGTACCAGTCCTCTTATGGCTGATATTGTTGATAGTTATTCCCCACCTGGATATGTTTTTCAGATCATTCAGATTTGAAAACGATGATGGTTTAGTAGTTTTTTCATTGAACAACTATCTTGCCTTCTTTGAGGATAAAATTTATTGGCTTACCTTTGTAAAAACTGCTCTCTATTCAATAGCCGTTACATTTCTAGCCTTT
>DAOWDZ010000226.1 GCA_030638765.1 Desulfocapsa sp. | reverse complement strand
TTTTTTGTAGTATTTTGGGTGCTGGTGGCCAGGATCCTGAATAGTTAAGGAGTTTTTTGGCCTCTTCCCGGGATGTCATTAAGAACGAAGAGGGGAAGAGCGCATTGTTTAGCGCACTGTCAGCCTTGTCGGCAAGGATTTGCTGACTTGCAGGACTGTTGATTTTAAGTGGCAGGTATGTTGTGTTTTGCTCAATGGCTGTCGCAATATCTGGAACAATAATGAAAAAAGAAACAAGAAGGGCGAGCGATAAGTTTCCCTGTTTAATGAGGCTAGAAAAAAGAGTGGGGTTTTTACAGTGGTTCATGTGATTTCCTGTTTCTCTAATGGGAGATGATTTTGTCTTGTGGACAAGGGTATTATCCACATTTGGTACCATTCTCAGGTGTGACCGAACTGGAGAAATTTAATAAATGTAACAAAGTTTTGCATTATGCCATGTTTAGTTCTTTTTGCAAAGAGGACAAAGCTGTTAAGGAGAAAAGAAGGGGTATTTCTAAGGAAGTTTTACTTCATTGTAAGGTGATGTGGAATCCTGGTGGACACTTTCGAGTAACTCAGCAGGTGATAGGTTGAAATCGTGTGACATTGTGTCAGGACCCAGAACTTCTTCATCAAAGGTGGAAATCATGTTTTCGTGTGTCCAGCGGGTGAGATAGTAGACGACGAGCTCAGGAAGTTTACTGTAAATATTTTCCTTCGGTTTGGGATCGACAAAACTTGACTCCTCAAGTTTCTTAGCTGACAGAGTTTGAGTTTTGTAAAAGCTTTCAAGAAACATAAGCTCAGCAGGAAGCCCACCATGGATTCCAATGCTGGAAAGTACATTGAGAATACTTTCCAGTATTTTTTTACCAAAAATGGCAATTGAATAGGGTACGTATATTTCCAATGGACGTTTGAGCTCCAAATAAGAGCGAATGGTGAGGATGAGGTCTGCAAGTTCCACAGGATCTTTGTCAACAAAGTGGTATGTCTCACCACTGAATTCCTCACGGTTTAACAGGACATGATGAATGAAATATGGGAATTTGTTGGCATTTGAGTAGGAGTGCATGACGTGTTTCTTTGTGAAGATAACAGGCATGGCCTCATCGGCGATGGAGAAGAAAAGGCGATGGAAACCCTGGGTCTTATGATCATGTTCTCCGTAGACAATGGCTAGGCGGACGCATGTATAGTCAAGTCCCACCGATTTCTGCATATACTCTAAGGTGGCCTCAGCCATGAGCTTTGATTTGGCGTAGTTGTTAAGCTTTGGCTCAATGATCAGGTTGTCTTCTTCAGTGAGATCTGTTCCGTTTGGCAATGTTGCAGCGGAGCTGATATGGATATAGGGGATCTTAAGAGCAGCACATGCTCTGGCAAGATTTAATGCACCGATATAATTTACCTCAAGGGCAAGCTGAGAGTCTGCTCCGATGTTGGCAATAGCTGTGTTGATAACAAAATCAGGCTGTAAGCGTTTGAGATAATCTTTAATGTCAACAGAGTTTCGAATAGAGACTTTCTTGCTGCTTGGTGCACGCAATTCTATGGTGTCGGGGGTTTTAGTCTTGAAGTAATGGGCAAGTGTGCCGCCAATAAGACCAGATCCGCCAATAAGCACACCTAAAAGTTTCTCTGAAGACGAGTTGTTCTGTGTCACGGTATAAAATGGGAAAATGTGTATGAAAATTTTTGTTTGCCTACGAACTAGATGCATATTCTAGCATGGATTTTTTAAAAGAGCACCTTTTGCAATTGCTTTCATTAAAAAAGAGTTGTTTTTATGCGGGCAGTCGAGCATCCAATATCTGTCTTAGCTTGAATTCATAGAGCAGTAGGTAGAGTATTGCAATGCTGTAGGATATCAGTGTTCCTGTGCCTGTTCCGAAAGTGGGATAACTCTGCGATACGACCAGAGCAAAGACAACGATGGCTAACAACCCAAATGGAAATTCACGAAAAACAGCTCGTACTGGTTCTGGGCCATAATGATGATGGAGTACAAGTATTGAAGGAAGAACCGTGGTGGGGAATGTGGAAAACAGCCCCGACCATTGAGGGCCGATGGTCTGTGCTGCTCCTGTAACAAGAAGAATGACCATGGAGGAAAATCCTGCTCTTCCGGCAAGAGTTAAGGGGGTAAGGAGAGCCCTTTTTTCTATGCGATATTTGGGTATTTTTCTGAATCCCACCCCACATCCGGTCAGGACAGTTGTTAAAACCAGTGAGCGCAGCCAGATGTTTTCAGGTAATAGATAACGGATACAGAAAGCCGTGATGAGAAATCCAGTAACGCCTAGTGTTGCACAGAAGAGTAGACTTATAAGCCTGGAATTTTTAGATAATGCAATTCCTGCAAGATAGCCGCCGCAAAATCCCAGTGTTGCGATGATTCCCTGAATACTCCAAAGTGCGCTTGTTGCTGCGAAATCTGGTCCCTGTTCAATGCCGATGAAAAAGAGAGACAGTCCGGCACCCAGTGGAAATCCCATTATTACTCCTGCAAAACGGGTACTTACTCGTTCTGCAATAAGGGTGATACCCAGCACTATGCCTGCTGATACAATCAATTTTGTGAATATGATAAGCACTTGTTTTACAAAAGTTTAAAAGAGTCATATTAAATATTGTAAAAGTGTTCATGGTAAACGAATATAATTGAGGATGCCAGAGAAAAAACATTTGGTGCTTCTGTCGTTTGGAAAGTGTCAATCGGGAAAGGAAAATAGAAATACAAACTCTTAAGGAGATACTGTGATAGGTTTCAGGGAGGTGAGTATTGCAATTCTGTAAAAGGGTATTTGTACGAAATTATGTTACAAAGTTACGAAAGTAATAATGAGGCAATGTAAGCATGGCTATTGCCTCTCAGCCCCCGATCTGGTGACATTCCGTTCATCCAGATCGGTAATGGGGAGTGGTGTTTTGGGTGCTGTTATACCGAAGTGTTAATCGGGACATATCCTTGTTCCTCGTCGTCCTGGTCTGCCCCCATTTCCATCAATAATGAAGTGAGGTCGTTATCCGGTTCTGTCTGGTAATTGGCGAGTAGTGATTGCATGGAGCCTTGGCTTCCTTGCTGGCGACCCGCTGAACCGCGAAGTTCCATCATCATGGATTGCATTTCATCCATGGCCATTAAGCCATCGTTATTGGCATCATAGGCCTTAGTAACATCTTCTACGCTGAGTTTTTGACCGGTCATCTCCGAAATTTTATCGGTCATACCCTGGAGCTCAGTTTGATCTATACTGCCACTTTTATCAACATCAAGCTGATTGAAGCGCATACCTTCGCCTTTTCGTTGTTGCATGCCCTGCATCTGAGCAAAATTACCACCTGATGCGTTAATTCCATTTATCATAATTAGTCCTTTTTTGAGTTTTGGCAGTGGTGAATGGGGAACGGTGTTTGCTTCACGCCACTTTTCAAGAGCACTCCTCTGTCAACAATAAGTAAAGATGGTTTTATCTGTACTTATTTATCTATCGGTTGCTGGAGTTGTTTTCATAATGTTTTTTTGCAAAGAAATAAAAACACTAATTTTGTAACAAAGTATCGTAAACGAAAAGTTTATGGGGAAATACGCAAGAAAGTTGGGTCAATAATCAGGCAACTGTGTGATCAGAAGGGGATATTGCTCCATGAAGGTCATGCAATGTCAGACCATATATATATTGGTAAGTGTTCCTCCGAAATTCAGTGTGTCGAATACGATAGGATTTATCAAAGGAAAGAGTGCAATAAGGATTCACCGTGAGATTCTCGGGATCAAGAAAATGACAGACTTGAGCTTTTGGGCACGAGGATATTGTGTTAGTACTGTAGGTTTGGACGAAGATATGATTAAGAATTATATCAAACACCAAGACCAGGAAAACTAAAAGAAACTGGAAGCTTTCCTGGATTTGCTAATCAATGCGTGAAGTACTGTGATGTATTCCTACATGTACATGGTTAGCTGAGAAAAAGTCAAATATGATATAGGAATCCTTTTGGGAAATATAAAAGATCTAGTGAATGCAGGGCTTGACCTGTTATTTCCAGCATCCTGTTCCAGTTGCCAGGAAATGATTTGTAATTCTGATGCATTTCTTTGCACAGATTGTTTTTCACAACTGAAGTTTATTGAAACACCCTATTGCAATTGTTGTGGCAGCAAATTTCCAGGCAGTGGAGAGTCGCATCTTTGTGGCGATTGTTTGAAGTCATTCTGGATGTTTGATAAGGCACGTTCGTTTTTTGCTTATGAGGAAATTATTGCAGGCTTGATTCATACTCTGAAATACTCAGGAAGTATGAATGGGCTTGAAACTTTACGCTGGTTAAGTGATCAAAGTACAGTTATGCAGGACTTGGGTAATCCGGATTTTATTCTGCCTGTACCTTTACATGTGAAGCGTTTGAGGAAACGTGGTTTCAATCAGGCTTTGGTGCTGGCAAGAAGTCTTTTCCCGAAAGAAAAGAAAAAAATAAGACACGATATTCTTGTTCGCAAAGTGGACACATCTTCCCAGGCTGGGCTAGGTGGTGTCGAACGGCGGAGAAATTTAAAGAATGCTTTTGATGTCACAGCTTCTGTGGATATTGCTGGTAGAACTATTTTGCTCTTAGATGATGTTTTTACAACCGGAACCACAGTGCAGGAATGTGCAAAGGTGCTTAAGCTGGCTGGGGCTGGCAGGATTGAAGTACTAACTATCTGTCGGGCAGATAAACTTTTTTAGTAACTATTCAGTAGCACTCCAACTACGTCTATTTCGGAGTCTCGTGTCTCGCTTACCTGTCCTCCTCACATAGCATTAGTATGCTTCGGAGTCCAAAATAAACGAATTTAAAGCACTGCTAAACAGTTACAATTCGGATTTAAGGGTAATTCGTTGCCTCGCTGAATAGTTACCTTTTTTAGTTAGCAGTTTCTGCCATTTATTTTTACCGGGTTCCCTTGAGCTATCCACGAAGGCCAAGGTAGGATCCGGCGCCAATCATAAGCCCACCCGATGTTCGATTCAGTCCTCTGACCGCTCTGGTGGAGGTGAAGAATCGTCTTGCTGACGAGGCACACACTGCTATTGTCATAAGTCCCATCATTATTCCCATAAGCGTTATACCTGAGGCCAGTGCAATGTCAGTAGCTGTCAGGCTGTTAAGATCCAGAATGGTTGGCAGGAAGGCAACATAAAAGAAGATGACTTTGGGGTTTGAGGCAGAGATCAAAAAACCTTGAAGCAAACCCTTAGCTGTCGTAAAAGAGTCGTCGCTGACACCTTTCTGCAGGGATGCTTCAGGACAGGCAGTCCACATCTTCCATCCTAGATAGAGAAGGTAAAAGGCACCAGCAAAACGTATGGTTGTAAAGAGTCCGGCCCACTGCTCTGCAATGACGGCAAGACCAAAACAGGCAAGAAGCAGGTAGGCTGCATCACTTATAGCCATGCCAAAGGCAAGGCTAATACAGGGTTTAACCCCCGAGGCCAGAGATCTTGCTAAAAGGGCAAAAACGCCTGGTCCTGGAGTGATTGCAAAAAGAAAAATAATGACTAAAAATGAAAGTGCACTTTCTATTGACATGACAAGGTCATCTCCTCTGAAGATTAATATTTTTTTTATACAGAACTGTCCAACATTGCAAGCATTGATGGGTGTTTTTTTATAGA
>DAOWDZ010000266.1 GCA_030638765.1 Desulfocapsa sp. | reverse complement strand
TGGTAAGCCACCGGGCAATTGAACGTTCATATTACCTTTGTTGTCATAATAGGTCTGCACGCCTAGCGAGCTTGCAAGCTCCTGGGCAAGCAGATCTCTGCGATCTCTGGCACTATTGGCAGTTTGTCCCTGAATTTCAATGGTAAAAATTCTACTGTTAAGTTCTGCTATCTCGTTTATTTGTGAGTTGACACCATCAATTTTTGAGATAAGAGCGTCGTTTATATTTTCTGATATTTTGTTAAGAGAATCGGTTGTATTATTAAATTTTTCGGCAAGGAGTTCTCCGCGTTGGATAACGATATCTCGTTCAACAAGACCGGAGGGGTTGGCAGAGAGTTCCTGCCAGGAATCAAAAAAACGATCAACTTCTGTGGAAAGATTTTCTTCGCCAATGGGGAAAACTCGTTCAAGTTCTGAGAGTGCTCTTGTCTGACCATCCTGAAGGCCAAATTCAATTGAACTTTCCTGAAGCATATTTGTGACAAAGACATCATGGTCACGTCGGACATTTGTCACAACAACACCCTGGCCGACAAAGAAGCCGCCAAAATTCATGGAAGGGTAGGGGTCGAGCTCTGCGCTTTGGCGAGAATATCCTTCGGTGTTCACATTGGATATATTATTACCAATGATCTCAATGGATTTTTGATTAACACTAAGAGATGTTTTTCCTGCGTTTAGTGCTGTTAATAACCCGCCCATGTTACACCTGTCCTGAAAGGAGTCGTCCGTTGATTTTAGAGTTTACAATAGCAGCATCTGAGGCATAACTGGATGCCACGGTTTTTTTACCAAAAAATTCCATTGTTTCTCGTATCCAGCCAAGAGTTGCTTTAAACAAATAAGCATTGCGTCTGTTCTCATTGCGGATAATTGTTGCAAGCCCTTCATCTTGTTTGTCAAGTTTTTGAATGTGTGCCAGAACCTGGATAAGTTCTTCTTTCTCTTGCATAATATTGGCAAGAGTTGCCATATCAAGAACTTTTGTGCATTCACGTTCTTCAAGAATGACCTCATGGAGGCGGACAAGATATTGATGTGTGGTGCTGGCAGACATTTCTTATTTTTCCTCCATAAGGAACTGAAGAAGATTTGAGGCAACTTTATTGAGATTAGGTTCGTAGGAACCATCGCTGACCTGTTGTTTGAGTTCTGCAACACGATCTGCTCTGTCTGTACTCACGTCACCACCTGTTTGTTGTGCATTGTTGACATCCTGTAAAACTGAAGAAAAGCTGACCTGATCCGATTCATTTGCAGAACTTGTTTTACTGGATTCAGCTTTACTGCTGTTTTTTAGGCTGCTTATTTGTCCAAGACCACCAATTCCTCTAAATTCAACACTCATGGTATCACCTGTCTTATTTTGTTATGAGGCCTGTTCGGTGCTGTCAACATCAGCCCAGGCGTCAAGTTTGCTCATTACTGCGTCATAGGTATCGTAGGAAATATCTGGTAGCCATCCGCCAAATGCTTCAAGTGCTTCGTTAAATCCGTTTTCTACACCTTCTTTAATTGCATCGAGTCGTGAAGGATCATTACCTGAAATACCTATGGCAAAATCTACAATACGATCAGAGGTTTGGTCAACACCGAAATACCCATCTTCATCAATTAATTCGACAGCTTCTTCCTGGGTGATTTCGTTGAGATTGATTTCCTTATCGCCGGCAGTAACTTTTAATTCAATGCCCTGCTCCTTGAGCATATTGGCAACCAGTCCTCTTAACATATTGTACTTGTCCTGATCTTCTCCGGTTTGAATTGTTAATACGTTGGAGTAGGTTACAGATTTTTCCTGTTGTTCTGAGTTAAGAGTCACTGTATCTTGTTCGATTTCTGGTGAAGTTGCATTTTTAACTGTTTTTTCTGCAAGTTTTTCCAGGCTTTCGTTGTTGTGTCGTTGTAACTGGTGGGGATCAAGATGAGCCTGCTTACTTACGTCTATTGAATTTGCCATTGTTTACGCCTCCTTGCGATATTTACCTGCATCCTTGCAGGGTGTGAAGAGTATAATAAAATTTTCTCTTGTATACTTTATCGGAAGATTGGAGATATAAGTTTAGGCGTTATGATGTTTTTTTATTTAAAACGGATTGGTTGGAAAAAGAATTTTGTTTTGAGCAGTCAGTCTGAAAAAAAAGGAGATCGAGTGGAGGAAAGAATAGAATTGAAAATAAATATCAAAATATTAGAATCTGTCGTCATCCCCGAAGGTTGTTATCGGGGATCTAGAAAATTGTTACAAGCTGTGCATTAGTAGTAATTAGCAAAAATTATTTTTCAGTATCAGGATAATGCTGCTTTTTTAACTGTTCATACATGGTTTTTCCGATACCTATCCCATCACCGGCTGCAGTCTGTTTTGCCATCTCCATGTCGAGCATTTCCTGATATAAAGTATCACCTGTATTCTTTTCAAAAATACCAGAATCTGGAATGGATTTTCTCATGTTTTTGTACATTTCGTTAACATAAATGGCTTCGAATTCACGGCATGATTTACGCAGTTTTGCAAGTTCCTGCGATTTGGGATCAGTTGCCTTATCTTTGATGTTTGTCGATGTTTGAATTGACCTGGGATCTACTGAAAGATTCATAGTATATTTTTTGTTTTAAATTGGCATGTTAGAGTATCTTTCTAAAGAACGATAAGTTCTCCGTGCATGGCTCCGGCAACTTTAATGGCCTGAAAGATAGCAATCAAATCTCTAGGAGTTGCCCCGATAGCATTTAAAGCATCAGCAACAGCACCAATTGATACACCTTCTTCAACACCCATCAAATGACCATCTTCTTCAATAATATCAAGCTCTGTTTCTGGTGAAGCGACTGTCTGACCGCGCATAGCCAGAGGATTAGGTTGGGTAACGTCTGTTGATTCTCTGATAACTAGTGAAAGATTACCGTGAGAGACTGCGACGGTGGAAAGTCTCACATCCTGCCCCATTACAATGGTTCCGGTTCGTTCATTGACAACAACTCGTGCATTGGTGTCGGTTTCAATGCGCATGTTTTCAATGGAGGCAACGAACTGAACCTTGTTGTCGACGAAATTTTCGGGGATAATAATTTTGACAGTTGCAGAATCCATTGGAAAAGCTGTTTCAGCGCCATATTTATGATTAATAGCGTTGCTCATATTTGCTGCTGTTGTAAAATCAGAGGTTCGTAATGTGTAGGCAAGGGTGTCATCCTTTGCAAAGGTTCCGGGAGGTTTTCGTTCAATAATTGCGCCATCGGTTATTCTTCCGACGGTTGGGTGGTTTTTTTGTGCTTTGGCAGCTTTACCACCAAAGGAAAAGGCCCCAATGGTTAAAGGTCCCTGGGAAACTGCATAAACTTTTCCATCTGCTCCCTTGAGAGGAGTAAGAAGCAGATTACCTCCGGCAAGACTCTTGGCATCACCAATGGAGGAAACCTGAACATCTATGGCAGAACCTGGTTTTGCAAATGCTGGTAATGATGCAGTTACCATAACTCCGGCAACATTGTTGGCTTTTATTTTGTCAAATTCATCAGGGTTTATAGTGATTCCCTGTCGTATAAGCATGTTGTAAAGTGCCTGTCGCGTAAACAGTACTTTTTTAAGATCATCGCCTGTTCCGGCAAGACCAGTAACAAGTCCATAACCGATAAGCTGATTTGTCCTTACACCTTTGAGCTTGGCAATATCTTTAATACGAGCAGAATTTCCAGAGGTGCAAAGGAAAGAGAGCAGGAGGAGTAAGCTTGTTACAAGTATGGAGATTGAATTTCTCATAGTTGTTTCCACGTTAAAATGGCCACACATTATCAAGCGTTCGCATGAGCCAGCCTGGTTGTTGTTTGTCGCTAATTGCGCCCTTACCGGTATAGGATATCTTGGCATTGAGCACATGTTTTGAATCAACTGTGTTATTAGCCATAATATCGACAGGTCGAACAATACCTGTCATAAAAATGACTTGAATCTCATCGTTTACCTGAACTTCCTTGCCGCCTCGGATTTTTAAATTTCCATTTCCATATACATTGACGACCTGGGCGGTGAGAGATGCAACCAGGTCTTCTTTTCGAACCGTTGTGCCTGATCCTTCGAAGTTATTTGCAAAATTTGCTTCAACGAGATTGGAAAGCTCAAGCTTTGGGTGTTGAGTCAACCACTTTGAGTTTTCAAAGCCAAAGAGGTGAGGTATACCAGCAGTCATACTGGATGAGCGGTCTGTTGTGGTGGATGCAGATTTCGAGGCACTGGCCTTCTCAGAAATAATTATAGTGACAACATCTCCAACAGTCCTTGCTTTGTGATCTGCAAAAAGCGAATGTTGTTCGCCTGGCCATAGTGAGCCATCTGTTCGTTCTTCTTTAACGGGCTCCTGTATTTCCTCGAGTGGTTCGGGGATTTTTACAATGGTTTCATCATGTTTTGCACATGAACAGATAAAAAAAGAGATGGTTAATAGAATAAGCAGATTTTTCATTTTAGATTTTCACCTCAACAAGTCCTGGAGCTGAAACTTGACACAGTATTGTTTTGCGTGAACCGCTGTTCATAACGCGAATAATTTGATCCTGTTTGCCATTCATTGCAGCAATGCCCGTAGCCGTCAAGTGAAGACCGTTATGGTTGATAAGGATTTTTACGAGTTGCCCTTTATGAACCACTGGCGGAAAGTCAATTGTGCTGATGTCGAGAACAGCTCCTGAGCGAAGACTTTTGGTTATTTTTTTTCCGAGAACTTCACGAAGGTCGGTGCATGGAGCCCGTAATTTTGACAGGTCTTTTATTTGCATCTGAACCATGTCCGGACTGAGTATTGCGCCTCTTTTGACATTTTGAGTAAGAATAGCGACAGGAGCCATGGCTTCCAATCTGCCCCGGACTGAAATGTTTTTAACAGTTTTTTCTTCAACTTTATAAATGAGTGAGAATCTGCGACTGCCTATAACATTTGGATCGGACGGGATGACATCAATGTGTAGTTCACCATGTGGTATAACAAAAGGAAGTGGCTGTTCACGTATAATAAAAGAGTAGTCCGCGAAGGGGAGGGATCCTTTTTTATCATCGAGATAATTTGCAATGGTCTCTTCCATGTTTAGAGCGGTGATTAATGTCCCCTGTCGTTCAACCATGATGGTTTTAGCACCCTTCCAGGTAATAAAAGCATCGATTGGATAATTATTAAGTATGGAAGTTTTTATCTGAACAGCATCGAGCGTGATAGTTTTCCCGGCTTTTGGGGCTGTGCCAATTTGTTTAGTGCCAAGTGCGAGGGAGAGTGGGGTTTCTTCATTAAATTCAACTATATCACCAAGCGTAATGAAAGAGGATTTGACATTAGCCACTGGAGAGAATGTTATTTCCAGAGCCGAAGCCATCGCGGGAGATTGAAAAAAAACTATTGAAAGAAGAAGAAAGATTCTACTCATGATTATACCATTTGATTTGTGGTCTGCATCATTTCATCTGAAGTCTGCATGGTTTTAGAGTTGATTTCATAGGCACGCTGGGTGGTAATCATAATAGCCATTTCTTCAACCATATTAACATTTGATCCTTCAAGGAATGTTTGCAGTAATAGTCCGTAGCCATCATCTCCAGGTGTTCCTGCTTGAGGAGTTCCGGAAGCTTCAGTATCCCTGAAAAGGTTCCTACCAATGGCAAGTAAACCGCCATTATTTGTAAATGATACAGTTTCAATATTACCAAGTTCCGTGGGAGAGGTCTCATCACCAATAAGGGCACTGACAACACCTGTTTCGCTGATGGAAATCATGCGTGAACCATCGGGAATAGTGAGTCCTGGTGAAATTGGATATCCATCTGAGGTTGTTACACGGCCATCGCCATCGCGCTTGAAGGCACCAGCTCTTGTGTAACCGGTTTCGCCATTTGGAAGCTCAACCTGAAAAAAACCATCACCCTCTATGGCAACATCCAGCTCATTACCGGTCTGGATGAGATCACCTTGAGTAAAGAGTTTTTGGACGGCTGCAGTACGGACACCAAGACCCACCTGAATACCAGTTGGAGATTCAGTGTCAGCTGAAGATTGTGAACCTGGAACTTTCATAACCTGATACATAAGATCCTGAAAATCAGGACGGCTCTTTTTGAAACCGGTGGTGGAGACGTTTGCAAGATTATTTGCAATAACATCAAGACTTAACTGTTGTGCGTTCATACCGGTTGTGCCGGTCCATAGTGATCGGATCATGAGATTTCCTTATGCATTTATATGGTTAACGTTGAATTAACCGACTGTTCCAAGTTCATCTAGTTTCTGGCTAAGTGTGGAGACGGCCTTTATTACTTTTTGATAACTTTCAAATGTTCGTCCACTTTCAATCATTAATGCCATTTCTTCTGTCATGTTAACATTTGAAATCTCAAGGCTTTCAGAGTTGAGTTTAGGTTCGTCACTGATGATTTCCTGTCCACCATCGGTAAGAGAGTAAAGTGTTTCCGATTCTCTCTTGAGGAGCTTGGTGTCATTAACATTGTAAATAGCTATAGTTCCAACGGTTTCTTTTGAACCGTCCATGGCCATTATTGAAACTTCTCCGTAACTGTTTATTGAAATTCTGGCTGTGTCAGAATCTGGTATCTGGATAGGGGCATTGCCATCATCGAGAACTGGCAAGTTGTTTCCTGTGAGCAGGATACCATCCTGATCGAGATGAAAATCACCTCTTCGAGTATATTTGAAACCGTCTTCTGACTGCACTTTAAAGAAACCTTCTGAGTTGATAGAAATATCAAGTGGGTTGGAAGTGTTTCTTATGGCACCAGGAGTGAATTCAGTGAAGTTTTCACGAACACGGCTCATATTGATACCTTTTCCGGTTGTAACCTGTTGTTCACCACGTAATAGAGATTCGAAGCTCATCCGCGATTTTTTATATCCTACAGTGTTTACGTTTGCAAGATTGGTGCCAATGTTTGCAAGTCTTTGCTCGCGAGAGATAGCTCCTGAAAGAGCGCTGTATTTTCCTGAAACCATACTATTTACCGGTGTTGAAATGGATGTTAATATCTTTAGATTCTATTATTTTATCGGCCATATCTTCCGTGTTCTTTAGGAATTATGTGGCGTTGTATCAGGCTGGTGAGAGGCCTTCTGATAAATTCTGATCCTCAGTATCTCTATGACCAAGACTTGCGAGTTTTAATATTTGTGAAATTTCGTTTCCAGACATACCAAGTGTTAAGGAAATCTCCTCTTTTTGCATACCTGAACTGTGCATGCTTCTGGCGTATTGATATCGTTCAGGAGGGCGCATGTCATTTCGGACAGGTTCAAATGAATCACGTTGTTTCAGGTTTGGCTCTGGAATAACTTCTGCGTGAGTTAATGTTTCCTCAAACATTTTTTCCTGTGGAAGCGTTTCCGTTGCAACATTGAGGTCCTGTACCATTTCATCAAGCAATTTTGTCTGATCTTCAAGAAGATCAGATTGAGTCGCTAGGCGTTTTCGTAGTTGAATGGAACGACCAAAGATTACTATGCAGAGAAAAAGAGATAACAGACTGAGTGATACATTATAATCAAGCATTGATAGAAACTCGTGGGTAATGGTGGCCATCTCGTCGTTACTCCAGGGATTTTTTAACTTTAGATTTAAGTTTTATCAGAGCCTGACTATGAAGTTGTGAGACCCTGCCTTCTGAAACTTCAAGCACTTCAGCTATCTCCTTTTGAGTGAGTTCCTCATAATAATAAAGGGAGATAACGAGACGTTCTTTTTCGGAAAGTTGTTGCAGGATATCAGCTATGATATGTGTTAATTCATGATCCTCGAGGATTTGTGATGGAGAGGCGCTTTTGTGGGTGTCAATAAGAGCATCCATGAATGATCGTCCTGTTTCGGACTGATCAAGGGTTTCATTGAGACTGACACAACCGAGATGACTTACCTGGCCAAGTAACTTTTGATAGTCTTCGAGATCAAGACCAAGTTTTGTGGCCATTTCATGTTCTTCGGGATAGCGTCCTAGCTCTCTTTCAAGTTCGGTCATGCATCTGTTAACTTTGCTCTGCTTTTCACGAAGCGATCGGGAAAACCAGTCAAGTTTGCGCATTTCATCAAGAATTGCGCCACGGATCCGATATTCTGCAAAGGTTTTGAAAAGGATTTTCTTTTCAGGTTGAAATTTATTAGCAGCATCGATGAGTCCCATCATCCCAGCACTCTTGATATCATCACGGTTCATAAAAGCAGGAACCTGGGTGACCATTCTTCCGGAAATAATATCCACAAGAAAAAGGTGGTCGGTTATGAGTGTGGTACGATCTTCAGGGAGTTTTTGAGGTGTATAGGTCATATGTTATCCCCTCCCGCCCATATCGAGCAGGCGTTTCCAGAAAAACTGGACTCCACCCTTTGGTGAAGATGCCGGTTGTTCAAGACATATGGTTCTGGCAAGATCTGTAAAAGCCGTGGAAATTTTAGAAGAAGGGTAGAGATCCACTATTACACGCTGCTTACGGATGGCGTCTGTCATCTGTCTGTCTGAAGGAACTGAACCAAGAAAATCAATTGATATGTCAAGGTATCTATTGGAAACCATAGTTAATTTACGGTAGACATCCAGTGCTTCACTTTCATGGTGTACCTGGTTGATCACCAGGTTAAATCGTTTTTCGTGGTACTGCGTAGAAAGCAGTTTCATTAGAGCATAAGCATCTGTTATTGCAGTGGGATCCGGGGTTGTTACAACAAGGATCTCCTGGGCTGCGGTATTGAAATAGGTAACATTTTCAGAGATTCCAGCTTCTGTATCAATGAGTACAAAGTCAAAATCATTATGCATCTGATCAAGCCCGTCAAGGAGTCTTAGTTTCTGACTTGAATCCAGGCGGGTAAAATTTTGGACACCGGAACCAGCGGGAAGGATTTTGATACCATGTGGTCCTTCAACAAGAATTGAGCTCAGGCTTTTATCACCTGAAAAAAAATGATTAAGGTTATATTTAGGTGCAAGTCCAAAAACTACATCGATATTTGCAAGACCAAGATCAGCATCAAGTATGAGAACTTTTTTACCAAGTTTTGCCATCGCTGTTGCAGTATTGGCAACAACAGCTGTTTTACCAACACCGCCTTTGCCACTGGTTATCGCGTATACCCTGGTGGCGGTTTCAGGTTGCACGTATGTATTCGTAGCGTTGGCAATACCTTCCATACTTCTTAATGTATCAGCCTGATCCTGCACGGCAGAATGTGAATTAGTCATGTGGTAATCCTTTACCTGGGGACATGATAAGTTGGGTCAAAATTTCTTTATCTGCTTCCATGATATCTTCCGGAACCTTCTGGCCATGGGTTATGAAGGAATAGGGGATTTTTTCCCTGATCTGAATGTCGAGCAAGATTCCAAGGCTGGTACACTCATCAATTTTAGTAATAATGGTGTTATCGAGCCCAAGAACTGAAAAACGCTGGATGGCATTAAAAAGTTCACTTTCACGGGTTGTGGCAGAGAGAACAAGGTGTTTTTCAATGAACAGGTCGGGTTGGAAAAAGGAAGATAGTTCATCGATACAAAAATTATCCTGGGGACTTCGACCAGCAGTATCTATGAGGACAAGATCTTTATTGCGAAATTTGAGAAGAGCATTTTCCAGTTGCTCCGGGTTGAGCACAACTTCCACGGGAATGTTCATTATGTCGCCATAGACTTTAAGCTGTTCTACGGCAGCAATTCTATAGGTGTCTATGGTGATAAAACCAATATCCAATGAATCTTTACTCAAGTAATTTGCTGCAATCTTAGCAAGTGTTGTGGTTTTCCCAACACCAGTCGGGCCAACAAGTGCGATG
>DAOWDZ010000034.1 GCA_030638765.1 Desulfocapsa sp. | reverse complement strand
TTCGACTATTCACCTTATCGGTTAACATAAAAAACATTTGGAAGAGTGCCTCTGTCCTGTCGCAGCACCCAAAAAACTTTTCCAGGAGTATGGATAAGTTTGTAAGCCTCACTGGCAGGATCGGTGAGATCTCCAAAGACACGTACATTGGCAGGACATGCAGAAGCACAGGCTGTCGTTTTTCCGTTGCTTTCTTTTAGTTTGGTGTTGTAGCAAAAATCGCATTTATCTATGGCTTTGATATCTTCATCAAAATATCTGGCATTATATGGGCATGCAGCCATACAGGTTTTACAGCCGATACATTTATTTATGTTCATGCGAACGATGCCGTTATTTTTATCCTTATAGGTCGCATTGGTCGGACAGACACTGACGCAAGGAGGCCGATTACATTGATTACAAAGAATAGGCATGAAGATACGTTCTCTCTGACCTGATGCCACTGGAACACTCCGTTCCAGGATAGTTGTGCGATAGCCATGGGCAGGGACACTGTTTGTACTCCTGCAAGCTTCCATACACTTTTCACAGTCGATACAATAACTTTCTCGAATAACCATTGAGTAGTGCGGACTGTAGGGAAAATCAGTGGCAAGAATTTCACCTCCACTTAATGCACCCTGTACTTTTCTGGCAGAAGTAAGAGAAAGAATAGACCCACCAAGGAACACACCTGTTATGGAAAGCCCGAAGCGCAGGAATAGTCGTCGGTCTTTAGAATGAAGATTTTTCATTCCTTCATCCTTTAGCTTTGTAAAATCTGGTATCTTCATTCAACCCTCATGTTTCTGTGTTGAGTCCGTCATACATTTCTTCCTTGTAGGCTGTCTGTAGAATCGCAGCACTTTTCTCACCGTTTTCAATTATTTTACTGAGCATCTGTTTCTGCTCTTCTCCTGCTCCTATTGACGCACAATAATCTGTTAGAAGTTGGGAGTA
Source organism: Desulfocapsa sp. (assembly GCA_030638765.1). Next base: position 5,936 of record DAOWDZ010000034.1, on the reverse strand, counting down.
GTTAATGATACCATTGAGTCTGTTGGTAACTTCATTGATGATTGCAGAAAACTCAGTTTCTCTACTGCTGCTTGCTATGGAGTCTGGTTTAATTTTGTGGATATCTTCTTGTAATTGGTTGAAAGTTTCGATGAGCGCTTCTATTTCCTCACTGCTTTTTTTTTCATCATTCAAAAGAAATGGCGTGTGCTCTACAAGGGATTGTTTTACTTGTCTCGTTATCAATATCAATGGGATCAAGGCTTTTTTGTAAAGAATGATCACTGAAAAACTTGTCAGAAAAACGATAAGCCCCATCAGCACAAGACCTTTCTTTTGATCGCGCATTACCCGGCTTCTCATTTCACTGAGCACGATTCTGTCAAACTGCAGGAACTGGTGGTTAACCTGACGAAGTTTACCAATAATTTTTAAAATAAGATCTTTATTGGCAGGAGTTTCTGCCAGATATTTCAAATCAAGCACCAACTGTTCAAGATCAAGATTCTGTAAAAAAGAAAGTTTATATTGGCTTGGAATGAGTTGATTGTTTAGCATTGCCATGTATCGACTCTGAAGTTGTTCAATTTCTCGGGTCGCTGCTACAAGCTGTATCGGATTTCTGGATAGAATCCCTTCAGTTGTTTGTTCTCGAATGGTTGAGTAGAAGAAAATCGTGCTTTCACTCTCTTTAACAATGTCACTGTAATCGTTCATCAGGCTGTTCTGACGAAAGCCTGTAACTATGAGAACTGCCAGTAACACCACTGTAATTATAAAAGTTATGAGGCTTAATTTACGCAGCGATCGCATCTGTCTCACATTGGCCACGGGTACAATTTTCCTTAACGGAACAAGTACTACAGCCATCAGTGGGTTCTGTCTCAGCGGCTATTGCTTTTTTAATGCTGCATTCGACAATGATTTCGAACTCTTCTCCATCCAGCGTTTCAACCTCAAGAAGTATTTCCGCAAGATTTTTAAGAAGGCACTGTTCTTTTTTTAGAATTCGAATTGCCTCTTCATAACAAGTGGTAAGGAGTTCATTAACTTCCTTGTCTATACGTTTTGCAGTGTCAGATCCCATGACAAGACGACTACCTGGCCCACTGAGAAATACGCCGCTTTCTGTGGCATAAGCCTGAGGGCCAAGAGTTTTGCTCATTCCCCATTTACAGATCATATCAGTGGCAATTTGGGTTGCTGTAAGCAGGTCACCCTGGGCACCAGTGGTTTGCTGTTTAAAGATGAGTTCTTCTGAAGCTTTCCCCCCCATAAGGACAATGATCTTAGTTCGCAAATATTCCTTGGAGTAGGCGGGATGGTCATTTATGGGCAGCTGTTGCGTTTGTCCAAGTGCCATACCCCTTGGAACTATGGTGATCTTGTGCAACGGGTCCGATTGTGGAAGTTTGCTTGCAAGTATTCCATGGCCTGCTTCGTGATAAGCCAGAACTTCACGGTCGTGCTGACTCATCACCATTCCCTTGCGTTCTACACCCATCATGATACGATCACGAGCTTTTTCAAAATCATCGTTAAGGATCTGTTCATGTTTTTTCCGAGCCGCCATGAGAGCTGCTTCGTTTACAAGGTTTGCGAGTTCTGCACCTGTAAAACCTGGCGTTGCTTTGGCAAGATCTGTGAAATTTACTTCGGGATGCAGGGAGACTTTCTGACCATGTACTTCAAGAATTTTTTTTCTGCCCTTCACGTCAGGTGGGAGTATATTGATTTGACGATCAAAACGTCCGGGGCGTTTCAATGCTGAATCTAAAATATCAGGCCTGTTAGTGGCTGCGAGCACAACAATGGTATCTTCCGTATTAAAGCCATCCATTTCAACCAGCAGAGCATTGAGGGTCTGGCCTCTCTCTTCCTGGCCTCCAGCAGAAGCGCCACCAGTTCTGCTGGCACCAACAGCATCAATCTCATCAATAAAAACGATGCATGGGGTATTTTCTTTTGCTTCCTTGAAAAGATCTCTTACTCGTGATGCCCCGACACCAACAAACATCTCAACAAAATCTGAACCACTGAAGCTGTAAAAAGGAACATTTGCTTCTCCTGCAACAGCTTTTGCAAGCATTGTTTTACCGGTTCCGGGAGGTCCCTGTAACAGGATACCTTTTGGGATTGTAGCACCTAGTTTCTTGAAGTTTTCAGGGAATTTAAGAAAGGCAACAACTTCTTCGAGTTCTTCTTTGGCTTCAGGGATTCCTGCAATATCTTTAAAAGTGAATTTTAAATCATTTGCACCAAGGCTGACCAGTTTGTCACTGGCAAATTTGCTTTCCTCATTTTTAGTATTCCGTTGTAATGACCACCATACTATGAGAATCAAGAGTACTATGAAGAGAGCAACAAGGGATGTAAAGATCAGGTAAAACCTGTCTGCTTTCACAATCACGCGAATATCTTTACCCTTAACTCTTTCAAGAAATTTGCTCACATCGGGTACGGTGGTGAGAAAGGTTCGGTTATCACGATCAGTGAAAAGCACTTTATTGCCTGTAAATTCAAGCTTTACAAGCTGGTCATCATTTAAGTACTCTATGATTTGACTGTAGTCCTGAGTAGGGTGCCTGTTTTCCATATACCAAAGCAGACCTATGAACATAGATAAGGCGAAAAAAAGAAAACTGACCAGTAGGTTACGAACAAGTAGGGCCATTGAGGTGGGTTCTCCGAGAATGAGAATCTTCCTTCAAAAAGCACTGCAGTACTTTTTAAAGATTTTTATATGTTTATCTCCGTTACTCCTCCAGTTTACATACCACTTACAGCTTTAAACCAACCGGCTGCGAGTCCAAGAGGTCCACCCGCCTGGAACATTGCACTTGCAAGACAAGCAATACTCCACAGCCCTACAACACCGGCAAATGCTGCTATACTTCCTATGATCACCTTATCGATCTCTGTTGACACAGAAGTTTTCGTGTCCTGACCGACTGTAGTTTTACTCTTATTTTTGATTTGTGTTGTGTCTTGCATGAGCCTTCCTCCGTTTTGTTAATCTGTTTTTCAATAGTTATTATGGGTGAGTTACATACCGGAAAGTGCTTTGAAATATCCAACAGCAAGTCCAAGAGGACCACCGGCCTGAAACATTGCACTCATCAGACAGGCAATACTCCATAACCCTACAACTCCCGTAAATGCAGCAATACTGCCAATTATAACTTTATCAATTTCTGCAGAAACAGTGGTATTAGTCTGATCAAGAACCCCAACCCGATTTTTTTGTTTACTAAGAACTGTATCACTCATGGTATCTCCCTGTACGATTGAGAAGTAATTCTTATTTTCCTTGTGTTTTGATGGCTGCATGCATCATGCCAGAGTGTCTTCAGTTGCTTGAAAAACATACCTGAAAGGTATAACAGACTAGATTTTCACACATATTTTCTTTTGACTTCTCCTAAAAACAAGTGGGACGTCCTTGAGACAGTTATTTTAGATTGTCCCGTGAACGTCCCAGAAGTGTCCCGATACTGTCCCGGAAGTGTCCCACCGCTACACTTGTCAAGTTTTGGGATGATTACAACTCATATACTATGAATAAAATTACAGTATATGGAACTTAAGTGGGGGGAGGAGAATGTGTACTGAACAGGCAGGTTATTGATCTTTAATATTATAGCGCTGTATCTGTCTGTAGAGTGTAGATCGTGCCATACCAAGCAGTTTAGCAGCTTTTGCCTTGTTACCATTTGTCTGCCTGAGGGCTAAAATGATTTTTTCATCTTCACGTTGAAATTGTGACGGGCCAGGAGGTGGCTCTATGAAGTGCGTTTGCGTGGAGATGGAGGGAGTAACATGTATATTTTCCTGTTTTACAACAGGAGTCGCTAATTCATCAGGAAGGTGTTTTAAGAGAAGCACCGGGCCATCGCAGAGAACGGCGGCTCTTTCCATAACATGCCGTAATTCACGGACATTACCCGGCCAGGAGTAGCCTTCCATGCACTCCATTGCCTGATCTGAAATAAGAGCAATTTTTTTACTGAGTTCCTTACGAAAAAAAGTTAGAAAATAATTGGCTAGACGCGCAACATCACCAATACGTTCGCGCAGCGTAGGCAATCTCACTTCAATGACTTTTAGTCGATAATAGAGATCTTCCCTGAATTTCCCCTGTTGCACCATCTCTTGAAAATCAATGTTGGTGGCGGCAATAACCCGAACATCTACCTGTATGGGAATGTCCTCTCCCACTGGGGTGAATGTTTTTTCCTGCAGGAAACGGAGCAGAAGCAGTTGAGTTCTAGGTGATATGTCACCAATTTCGTCAAGAAAAAGTGTGCCGCCATCGGCTTGAAGTAATCTTCCAGCCCGAGTTCGATCTGCACCTGTAAAGGCACCTTTTCGATGACCAAAAAGTTCACTTTCCAATAAATTTTCGGTTACAGAGACGCAATCAACTTTAATCAGGGGTTTATCAGAACGGGAACTTTCAGCATGGAGTGCTTCGGCTGCAAGCTCTTTTCCTGTACCAGACTCACCAGTTATAAGGACTGCAGTATCAACTTTTCCTATGTTTTCAATGAGCTTGTACACTTTCTGCATTGCATCACTTGAACCCACATAGCCATGAAAGTGGTTACGATATTTTTTTATAGCCATGGGTTCATCAACGCTCATATCTCTTGCAACGATTACGACACCCTGTAATTCATCATCTTCTCCTCGTAACGGAGAGGCGTTCAGGCTGATCATTCTTATTGTATTGTCAGGCATCGGGCATTCTATGAGGTGTTTTCTCACTTCAGTTCTTTCCTGCAACACTTTTTGTGCGTCACTGAGACAGGCTAGACTGATTTCAGGCGGCAGCTCTTTGAGGTCTGAAATCCCTTCTACACCTTTTTGCTTAAGCCACTGTTCTGCAGTTTCATTAAGCTGAATAATCTGCATATTGGAATCGCAGGTGATAATGGCATCACTAACCGAACGGAATACTGTTTCAAGGTGCAAACGATATTTCTCATTTTCACGTTGCAGAAATCTGGCTTTATTCTGCAGATTCCAGTGGGCAAGAGCCTGTTTAGTGAATCGGAGAAGAGTCTCCTTGTTAACAGGTTTTGATATGTAATCAAAGGCACCATGCCTTACAGCTTCAGCGGCTGAGTCAAGGTTTGGGAATCCAGTGATCATGACAATGGGACACTCAACACCCTGTTCTCTGATTTCTTTGAGGAGTTCTGTACCAGCTTTTCCGATGAGAACAATATCACTTATAATCAGATCGTACGCTGTTGTACTGGTTGCCTTGATGGCTTCTTCAAAAGTAGCGACGGTTTTTACAAATTTGTATCCTTCGGAAATAAGAAATATCTCAAAGGTTTGCCTGATGGATTCTTCATCGTCAACAATGAGTATATTATAGGAATAGAGATCAGTTCCCATTGTTCAGGTCCCCACTGGAAGCTCAATTATCATTTCAGTATATTGGTTGAGTATTGAATTTACACGAAGTTTACCACCATGATCTTTTATGATTCCGTAGCTAATGCTCAACCCAAGCCCCGTCCCTTCCCCAGGAGCTTTAGTTGTGAAAAATGGTTCAAAAAGTCGTTCAAGAATGGACTGGGGCAGGCCTGTCCCATAGTCTTTCAGGCTGATACAATACACGGGAGTACCGTTGTTTTCCTCTCTGGCACATGATATCACGATTTTTTTCTGTGGATCCGTGCCTGGATACCTGGCATTCAATGCATATCGGCTGTTACTGATAAGGTTTAGGATTACCTGTTGTAGCTGAGCGAAATCAGCTACGATGAAGGATGTTTTTTTCGGGAATTTTGTTACGACTGTGATACCGTCTTTTTTGAGTTGCCCCTGAACCAGAGTGAGGCTGTCTGTAATTATTTGAATCGGGTCAACGTGTGCCGGTTCAAAACTCTCTGCCCTTGAAAAAGAGAGCAGGTTGTGAGTAATGGTGGCAATACGATCCCCTT
>DAOWDZ010000124.1 GCA_030638765.1 Desulfocapsa sp. | reverse complement strand
CATCAGCTTAAAACCTGGCGAAGTAACCATTACTCAAGAAGAAGAGTTAATAGGCAAAGGGAATTTTGCCGTGGTTGAAGCCGCAGAAAAACGATTCAATGATAAAGTTGGTGTTCTCTCCATCGGCCAGGCCGGTGAGATGCAGATGACAGGAGCAAATATTTCCGTTAAAGATCCTGATAGTCATGTTCGTTCACTTGGACGCGGTGGCCTTGGTGCTGTTATGGGCTCCAAGAAGATCAAATTTATTGCGCTCGATGCTGAAGGTGGAAAGGTTGATATTGCTGACGCTGATGCTTTCAGAGCTGCCAATAAAGTATTCACCAAAGCTCTGGTAGATCATCCGGTAAGTCAGGCTCTTGGAACCTATGGGTCAAATGTCCTTGTTAATATTATTAATGAAGCGGGTGGACTGCCAACCAAAAACTTCAGTTCAGGACAGTTTGAAGGACATGAGCAAATTTCAGGTGAGACCATGCATGATCTCATCGTTGAACGCGGCGGCAAGCCAACACATGGCTGTCATGCAGGTTGTGTCATTCAATGTTCCCAGATTTATAACGATCTGAAAGGAAAATATAAAACATCCGGTATGGAGTATGAATCAATTTGGGCCATGGGTGCTGACTGTACCGTGGATAATCTTGATCAGATTGCAGAAATGGATTCTATCATGGATGATATCGGAGTGGATTCCATTGAGACTGCGGTGGCCTTCGGTGTTGCCATGGAAGCTGGAGTGCTTGATTTCGGTGACTCGGGTGAAATGATTCGTATCATGACTGAAGAAATTGCAAAGGGAACAGCCCTTGGACGTGTCATAGGAAACGGGGCAGGAAGCGTGGGCAGAACATATGGTGTAACACGAGTACCGGTTGTAAAGAACCAGGCAATACCAGCCTATGACCCCCGTGCCATCAAGGGAATTGGCATTACATATGCTACTTCTACTCAAGGTGCAGACCACACCATGGGCTATACCGTTGCCACTGAGATCCTTGGTGTTGGCGGCACTGCTGACCCTCTTTCAAAGGAAGGGATGGTTGAACTTTCCAGAGGCCTGCAGATAGCAACAGCGGCCATCGATTCAACTGGCATGTGTCTCTTTATAGCCTTTGCAGCACTTGATGACGAAACCTGCCTGCCTGCACTTATTGATATGTTAAATGCCCGTTTTGGAATTAATCTTGTGGCCGATGATGTAACCAACCTTGGTATGAGTATTCTGAAAACTGAACACGCCTTTAACAAGGCTGCCGGTTTCACGAATCTGGACGACAGGCTGCCGGAATTTTTTGAAACTGAGCCTGTTCCACCTCATAATGCGGTTTGGGATTTTACAGGAGAAGAAATCGATACCTTCTGGAACTTCTAGTCTTTTTTATGAACGTTCAAGTTAAACTCTTTGCCTTCTTTCGTGAGGGACGTTTCATTAAGGAAGACAGAGAGTTAGTCGATGGGACAACGGCGGGACAGGTGGTTGACGATCTGAATATTGATAGGGAAGAGGTTGGTGTGCTTATGATTAATTCACGGCACTGCAAATTCGAAACCGTCCTTCATGATACTGATATTTATGCAATTTTTCCGGTAATTGGTGGTGGCTGACCAAAAGGTTTTCCTTGAGAGCATTGTCCAGCACTCACGAGGTCAGTTTCTCTCTCTCAGCAGTGCGTGGCAGATTGCTGCAGAATTTGACTGTTCTCTTCGAGATGTCGAACAGATTGCGCTTAAGCATTCTATTGTGCCTGTAAGATTTAAACGAAACAGCCTGAGTTGCCCTGAGCAACTCAGGCTGTTTCAGTCTCGGGTAGCCATTGTTGGTTGTGGTGGGCTTGGCGGCAGAACAGCAGAGCTTCTTGCACGGTTGGGTATTGGCCATCTTATTCTCACAGACCCGGATATCTTTTCAGAATCCAATCTTAATCGGCAGGTTTTTTGTACCGTCCAAGCGCTTGGACAGGATAAGGTTAACGTTCTGTCCGATGAGCTTACAAAGCTTAATCCTGTGCTGGAAACTACAACAAAAGTAAATTATTTTGATGCAGATTCCATCATAACGGCTGATATCGTAGTTGATGGCCTAGACACACCACAGGCAAGAAAAGAGTTGTCTGCTCTTTGTCTAAAACAAAAAATTCCTTTGGTTCATGGTGCTGTAAAAGAATGGTACGGGCAGGCCGGTGTTGAGCAAACACCACATATGCTAATAGATACACTTTACACTGATGCTCTTCAGACATCCCAGTCCCCCCCCACCATTTTGCCCATGACCGTTGCTCTTATTGCCTCTATACAGGCTACAGAAACCTGCAAATTTCTTCTCAATAAAGAATCTTCTCTTAGCGGGAATATTTTGCAAACCGATCTTCTCCAGCAGGAATATGAGTTGATTTCCTATAAAAACGACTGATAATTATCTATTCGTTTCTATAAAAGCATGGAAACACAAAGCTCATTTTGATAATTACTACTACACCACTTCTTTAATAAAGTTTGTAAATGTGATAGAAATCACAGGCGAATATTCACAACCTAATAGCCCTCTCAAAGAAAACAGTTTTTTCAACTGGAGTTAACTGCAATGGCAAGTGGAATTTTTGTAATTCTTGATGATATAGCAATGCTGCTTGATGATGCAGCGGTAATGAGCAAGATCGCCGCGAAGAAAACAGCGGCAATCCTTGGTGATGATCTGGCAGTAAATGCCGAAAAAGCCACTGGTTTTAAGGCGTCACGGGAACTTCCTGTCATCTGGGCAATCACAAAAGGCTCATTTATTAATAAATTAATCATCCTGCCCATAGCCTTTTTGTTAAGCAGTTTTGCCCCTTGGATGATTGTACCGATTTTACTCCTGGGTGGTGCGTATCTCAGTTTTGAAGGGGCCGAAAAGGTATATGAATGGATCGCAGGACATGAAGAACATGAAGTTGCAGCCAAGGAAACAAGCGATCCAAAGGAGATTGTAAAACGCGAAAAGTCCAAGATACAATCTGCTGTTCGTACGGACTTCATTCTCTCCATTGAAATTATTGTTATTGCCCTTGGCACTGTAATGGATCAGAGTCTCACAATGCGACTCATAGTGGTCAGCTTTATTGCTCTTCTTGCCACCATTGGCGTTTATGGGCTGGTCGCAGTTTTAGTGCGAATGGATGATGTTGGGTTCTTTTTAATTGAACGCGCTGAAACGTTGAAGGGATTTTCACAACGCAGTGTCCGAATGAGTGGAAATCTGATGGTTGCTTCACTTCCTAAAATCATCCGCCTGCTTGGTATTGTTGGTACCATTGCCATGCTTCTTGTGGGAGGAGGTATGTTTGTTCATAACATCGAAATGGTACATCATGCCTTGGATTTTCTTCCCTCAACAGTGGGCGAACTTCTTGCCGGTCTGATTGTTGGTGGATTATTACTGGCAGTTATACATCCGATACAAAACGCGAGACAGAAAGTACAAATCAAATGATAAATAAAACCTTCAGTAGCTGGCTAGGTCAGCTCGGCCTTACAAGTAGTATTACAGAGCCCGTATCCATTAGTATCATAACTCTTGGAATATTCTCTTTAGCAATATTAGCGACATGGATAGTCCGTCGTACTTTGCTCCCCGGCATTATTCATATCATTCAGAAAAACGACCTTCACTGGGATGATCCACTCATCACCCATAAGTTTTTCCATAAGCTCAGCTGGTTTATTCCTCTATCTGTTATCCATATTTGCAAAGATCTTCTCTTACAACAGGACACCACATTTTCTCAACTTTTGTCTCGTGTTCTTTTGGCAGGTGTTGTCATTGTGGCCACCCTAACTTTCAGTTCTCTGTTAAGTGCTACAAACGATATTTACCGTAAACTCTCCAAAAGACGATCTGCAGCCATCCGTGGATATACCGATGCTGTTCGTATTATCTCTTATATCTTTTGTGCTATATTTCTGGTGGCCATTATCACAGGACGTTCCCCCTGGGGCTTGCTAAGCCTGCTCGGTGGACTGACAGCTGTCATCATGCTTATTTTTAAAGATACCCTCCTTGGGTTTGTGGCTCACATCCAGCTCTCTGCCACTGATATGATACGGATTGGAGATTGGATTGAGATGCCACAGTATGGAGCAGATGGCGATGTGATTGATATATCCATACATTGCGTGCAAGTACAGAACTGGGATAAAACCATCACATCAATCCCAACGTATGCATTGATCTCAAATTCATTTAAGAACTGGCGGGGAATGAGTGAATCAGGGGGCAGGCGAATCAAAAGAGCCATCAATATCGACCTTGCCACAATTCGCTTTATGAGTGACGAAGAGATTAAAGAGCTCAATAAAATAAGTATTCTCGAAAAATATTTACGACCCAGGCAAAAAGAAATAGCAGCATACAATGAACGGCATGAAATAACCGATAACTCTCCCATTAATGGTCGCAAACAGACTAATATCGGGATTTTTCGCGCCTATACTCAGGAATATTTGCGGAGAAATCCGCAACTACACTCCAATATGACATTTCTTGTTAGACAGCTTGCTCCCACTGAAACAGGATTACCGCTTGAAATTTATGTTTTCAGTAAGGATCAGGTCTGGGCCAATTATGAGGCGATACAGGCAGATATCTTTGACCATCTACTTGCCGTATTGCCATATTTTAAGCTTCGTGTTTTTCAGAATCCGAGCAGCTTTGATTTTAAAAATGCTTTAGGTTAAGTAGGGTTATTTGATTTCACCGTGTCACTGTCTACAAATCGCAATACGTCGTAAT
>DAOWDZ010000018.1 GCA_030638765.1 Desulfocapsa sp. | reverse complement strand
CTTTGAACACTACTATTCACCTCCCCCCACGGGGCTGTCACGTCGGGTAATCCGCATCGACAGCTTTTGCTGGGAGGGAGGAGCAAGAGCCAATGGAGCTAGGTAGTTTCAATGGTTCACCACTGGCAGCCCTTGCCTTGCTAGCGGGTACTGGTTGATGATCCTAGGCACACACTTCATTTCATATTTCAACTCATACATAGTCAAAACATTTCACCCATCACTCTTATACATACACACTTATACACCCATGCACGGTCAATAGTGACAGTAGCTTAGATGGAATATGTTGACTGTGACACCTCGATAAGGGGCGTTTATGTGGTTTGCTTGCTTGAGTGAATCTGAAACATCCCTTCTTCCCGCACATCTCTGATGTGCTTCATTCTAACCTCTCTTCTTTTACTGGGTTGGTCGAAGGGTGGGGGCCCTTTCACTCAGCCTAAAAGTTTTTAACTTTTTTTTTCTTGCCCTACGTGGTAAGGTTTTATCCCCCGTTGCTTAGTTTTAATTAACTTATACATATATTTATTTTTGAATTGTGGAAAGGATCAACCATGGATAATGAAAATATTAGACATAAATTAAACCGCAGCATGAACGGTCATCCTCTGTCGGTTAGTGAGTTGCCCGAATGACCTTTGAAACCACGCAAGTGGCGTTCAATTGGGTAATCGAAATAAAAAATAATAACTTTCCGGTCAAAACAAGAGATCAGCTTGACGCTGTTAAATTGCTTAACTCTGTTCTGACTAAAAAATTTGAAGAGGAAGGATACGATCTCGTGGCTCCTCCTGAGCTGTGAGCAAAAAAGACGATATTTTTAAGGAAATTGGACAGACATATTGGGGCCAAAGTTGCCCAAGAAATCAAACAGGAAATTGAATACGAAAACCACTGGGCCAATGTAGCCCAAGTGGCGAAAATAATAGATTATACTCATGTTATAAAGATAACATTTGATGAAATCAAGATGGCAGATATAGCACAACAGAGGAGCATGGTTGAATTTAACATGTCAATCACACCCTCTCAAATGGAAAGAGAAGAATATATAAACATTCAGATTTGCTTCTCGTGCTATAAGTACGAAGAGCACGAATCGAGGAATTGCACAAACCAGGTGAAGAAGTGTTCTGAGTGTGCTACTGAAGGGCATACGTGGCAGGAGTGTACTTCGGGAGTCAAGCGGTGTTTAAACTGCAAAGGCCCCAACGCACTCTGACCATGGCCTGCCCTATAAAAAAGAAAAAAATGGAGGAAAAAAAGGTAAAGCTAAGAATGGAAAAGGATAGAGTAAGTGGGAGGTCTTATGCGGGGGTTGCTTCTGCAGCACCTGTTAGTACCACTCGGATTGTTGAATTATCCTGAGGTATGGACACGAAAATGCTGGCATGCATGCTGCACGCTCACCTTGGTAACATGGGTTCGCCTGGCACTTTCCAGGCGACGTTCGACCAACTGTTCGCAGCAAATGGTCTGACGCACATTATAATCCCACAGAATCCTGACTCTGCAAAGATCTTCGGTGTTGTACCAGGCGGACAATATCCACCAGGCCACTTTGAGATGAATACTAGCATCGAGACACCTGAACCAATGGAAGCTGAAACCCCAGAAATTGTGGTTGCTCAGCAGGATACTGAAACATCTACTGGGGTGCGAGAAAAGAGGATTCGCGACCCAAGAAAACTGAAACACAGGCACAAAGAATTAACGAGATTGTGGAAGAAAGTACCGGCGTTCAAAGAGATGTTGGCCCTAAGGGTCCTGCCAGTTGACAGGCCGCCAAAGATCTCCAACGTCTACAGCCCATGGGCGAGGAAGGACAGAATAACCTCTGTCCTTCAATTTTACGACCCTCGGGACGTGAACCCCGGTCTGATGATGGACCTGAAGGGGCCAATATCAGAGGCTGACGTGGAGTATCTATTCCTAGATGGCCTTATCCAAGAATGTGAATACGAGACGATCACAGTCGACTCGGAGTCAGTGAAAGAAGTGCGTTTGGGTCTCTTGGACTCTTTTGAGAGAGGCCTTGTGGAGCCTGCTCCCAAGGTGCTCTTAATAGAAAAGGCATAAACGTGAATGGTAGATTAGAGCAGTGAAGAGTAATCCCCCACTGCTCTGAAACAAAACCATGAGACTTAAAAAAATTCAACATAACATAAATGGTTGGCAAAGCAAAAGAATAGCCATAAGCAACAGCTGTCGCATTCTTGATCCGGATGTCGTCCTAATGAACGACTCTGGACTTGCGGATGACTGCATAGTTAAAATGCTTAGCTACAACATTTTTCAGTCCAACAAATCAGGCGAATTGCATGATGGCTGCATCAGCGCAATTGAAAAGAGGCTCGAGTTTACTAAAATCGAAAAGCACTGGGATTGCAAAAATCTTGGCCGTTAGGCTGGAAACGGAGGGAGGAGGTCTGGTGATCGCTACGGGTTACCTTACCCCGCGTCATCGGTCCTTTCCGTACGCGGACTTCCTCTGTTTAGCCAACTATGACTGTCCCGTCTTACTATTCGGAGATTTCAATGCCCGGCATCCCTAATTTTGTAACAGAGACAGGAATGATGCTGGGAATTCTCTGAATCTCTTGATTTCGCATAAAAAAATAGCGCATATTGGGCCTTTTTCCTCCACATTTTACAGTAGATGTGCGACAACACCTAATCAGGCATTCATCACTAACAACCAACACTATCACCATCGCGCCGAGGCGTCAGATATGGTAGTTAGTCAGCATGCACCCTCAATCATG
>DAOWDZ010000268.1 GCA_030638765.1 Desulfocapsa sp. | reverse complement strand
TTATCCGAAACATTACGTCTTCCCAACCTTACGGCCAGTGACACAGTGTAATGCTCGTCCCCGTTTACAGCGGCGGGCCCGTCCCGGAATTTCACCAGGTTCCCTATTAAGCTATAAAAACGATAGCATCTGAAAAGATGCTTCAAAAACTAATAGAATTACTTCACACTGTCAACTGGACTTCAGGTAAGAATCGGGATATCCTAGCTATTAGGTATAGTTTTGGTCATTTGTTGACCTTACTGCATTACCAGGGGGGCCAGATAGCCACAACAGGCGATATATGGCTCAACCATTCAAAACAATTGTTTCGCCTGCCCTAACCTCGCCACCATGAATCACCTTTGCAAAAACACCCTCTTTAGGCATAATACAATCTCCGGTTGCCTTCTTTATTACACAGCCATCATTATGACATTTCTTGCCAATTTGAGTTATTTCAAGAACAATATCAGTGCTTATCTGAATACTGTCCCCAACAGAAACTGACGACAGAGCAAGACCTCTTGTAACAATATTCTCAGCAAAGGCACCATCCTTCAAAGATGGAAGTTTCTCCTTTACAATATCAATGCTTTCACCAGCGAGCAGAGAAACCTGTCGATGCCACTTTCCGCCATGAGCATCACCTTCAATGCCAAATCCTTCTTTAAAGGTTGCCAGTTCCACTGGTTTTTTCACCATACCCTTTTTCTTACTGATACAAATTGCTTCAATAGTTGCCATTTTTCCTCCTCGCAGGTGAAACATTTCTCTGTTTATCCATTCCCTGTTCCATGACACCTGAGACAAACAGAAAATAGCTGATATTCATGTTAACCACAAAACAAACAATAACACAACGTGGTACTTTGGAATTTTAAAATACCCCACCTTCAATGGAACAGATGCATTTAAAAGACAACCCTATTTGCAGATTAGTTTCAAACTGTTAAACTTACCTGCTTCCTTCTGCCAAATCATAAGAGTTCTGTTAAAAATATTGCGACTATGATTAAATACTAAGGAATGATGTATTGCTCTTTATAGATGACTGATGGAAATGGAACTGACGATTTCCTTAAAAAACCATTCAAGATGGTCGACCTTCGAAGGAGTCTTGAAAAACTATCCGTTCAAGTATGAACAACCGCAACTAATGTGATGAAATTAATACAACCCCTGTTTCTACACCACACACGTTCCTGGATATTGCTATGCTGCATATTCCTGCTTCACTCATTTGTATTATGTGCAAACGCTGCCCCGCCAGGAAGTTCATCTTCTCCGGCTGCCCAGATTATTGATCAGCCATTCTATGAAGCAGTTACAAGCAGCCATGAGCTTGCTGATCGTTTCCAGGAACAACTCAGTGGCTTCCTTCTTCTACCACAGGCAATGCAGGATACCTGGCAACAAATCATCATCAAATATTCTGACGGCTATCCTATTCTGCTAATCTTTCAAATCTGCTGTATTCTTCTAGCAGGTATACTAGTCGAACTATTTCTTCGAAAACGATTACGAACTGCCTATATCCTTGTCAGCAACTCCTCTTCAAATGGATTCTTCCACAAACTCACACGTATTGGGTTAGGAATTTCTCTGGAGGCACTTTTTTTACTCATATTTGTGCTGATCACATTCAGCCTTCACGTAATTATATTCCCAGAAAAGGGTCTCGCAGCAAATATCGCCTCAAACTATCTTCTTGGTGGATATTACATCAGAGTTCTTTTCTTTTTACTCATGATATTTCTGTCTCCACTTCGCCCATTCCTTCGGATTCTTCCCTTTACGAATAAGGTTGCAAAATCACTCTTCATCTCAAGTTTTAATATTTGCACCATCGAAATAATTCTTGCAAGATCCGGAATGGTAATGAAGAGATCCGGTGCCGACGAAAGTGTTCTCCTCGCCATCATTGGTCTGATTATTCTCAGTACAACCATTATGCTTATGGTCATGGTTATTAAGAGTCGCCAACCTGTGATTGATGCGCTGCGCCCCGCTTATAACGAAGAGAAT
>DAOWDZ010000239.1 GCA_030638765.1 Desulfocapsa sp. | reverse complement strand
CTCAGCTCATCATCGTCCCACATTTTGTGGGTGAACATGGAGTCAATGGACATGGAGAGTACTTCTGCACCTAATTTCTGAAGCTCTGGATATTTTTCAGCGACCGCTGAAATTTCAGTTGCTCAGACGAAGGTGAAGTCACCCGGATAGAAACAGAGTAGAACCCATTTACCGAGATAGTCAGAAAGTTTGATATTTATAAATTTCCCATGTTGATATCCGGGAGCATTGAAATCCGGTGCTTTTGAGCCTACCTTGATCATAGAACGTTCCTCAGTTCTGGTTGCTTGTTGAGTGTCTGGTGATTTCTCCGGTGTTTCGCCAACCGGCCCTCCAGTGGGTCTGGCACATCCCACTGCTTCTTCTTCTGGCATAGATACCTCCTGGTAAGGGATTAGTATATTAAGATGACTTGATCATTATTCTGTAAAATTGATTTATTTCTTTTTGGCAAAGACCAATTGCCCGCCAAGGTGGCCGGCAAGACCGATTGCAGCAAGCATGAATCCTGACCAGAGAAAAAAGAGCCAGCGATCCAAAGAGGCTGTACTGAGTATGTCCGGCTGCATCGTTCTCCATATTACAAGGCCAATGAGAACAACTGTGGCAAAACAGCTTGCCCCGATTTTGAGTTTGAACACAGAGGATTGTATACCCTGATATTTTTTCTGCCAGGTCACAAATCCGGTGAGCAGCACAACGGGCATACTTAAAAGAACAGCAATCATATTGTAGTAAGCAGCATCGGCAAGTCCACGGGAGTTAACGAGTAGCGCCATAAAAACAAAAAGTACGGCTATGGGAATGATCCCGTTTGGTGTGTGTACACTGATGGGATGCAGATGTTTCTGCAGTATAAAATCCATGAATTTTTCCATCATGGTGAGTTGCGGTTGAGGCTGGTTCTCCATGGATGACTCTTCTCTACTCACCGCCTTTGTTGGGGGATCTTCCTGTTCTTCGGGGAGAGGAAGTTCAACAAACTTGTCTTTTTCGGCTCCACAGAGCGGGCATTTCTCGGGTGGTTCATCACCCTCATGAATGTAGCCGCACACTGAACATTTCCATTGCTTCATAATAGTAATCCTCGTATATGTTAAACTGATTCTCTAAGAAGTATATCTTTAGTCAAAATGTAGTATATTTGTCAATATAATAATGATTACTATTTTTAATTGATCCCAAGTATTGCAGCACCCATTCCATTTCCAACTTCACAATATTCTGGAAAATCTACTTGAGTACCAAGATGTTCCGCAACACGAGGCAGGAAGTATTGCGCTGCGGCACCCGTCCCTATTAATGGAATTTTCATGCTGAATTTCACATCTAATACTGGATGATTATTTCGGGTGGTGATAAAATTGGTGAGCGATTTTCCCCAATAACGGTGAATGATATAGTCAATAAGCAGGTTTTCTATTTTCTCTTCAGTCATGGTGATGATTTTTTCACAAAAACGTTCTTTGCTCATGTTGAGCAGAGCTCCAAGAACGGTGGCACCATTTTCCGCTTTGTTTGTGTCTCCAATATCTATTTTGCCTAGCACATGGAGGGCATCTGTGGGGGTAAAACCGGTTTCGAGTATGATTTGGCGCCTTGAGAGCTGCTCCAGTCGTTTATTTAACGGTACCCCTGAAAATCCTGTTATTTTGCGGATGGAATCGGCCGTGGATGGCCCGGCTGCAAGAGCATAAACAATAGGGTCATCATTTTTGAGAGCATCAAATTCGGGGAGTAGGGAGATGCATTTGGATTTTAACTCGGATCCCAGCCAGTTTCTACAACCGGGAAAACCTGCGGACATCGATAAGGGAATCACTCGGGACGGGCCAAGAGTGATATTGCCTTTCTCATCGAGCACCACGTGGCTGTCTCCGCCAATGCCACCGGTGAACATATCAACAGCTTCCACATGTGTTTGCCACTGTCCTATCTGACACCCATCGGGTGAAATCACCATTCCACCATTTTCGACTATGGCAATATCTGTTGTAGTACCGCCAACGTCAACGACAAGCGCATGGTCAACATTCTGGGCAGCACCGAAACCTGCTGTGCAGGCCGGGCCACTGGCCACCGTAATACCAGCTTGTTCAACGGCATCCTCAATGGAAATTCGGGTTCCGTTTCCTGTTATGAGAAAGACTGGACAATCCAAAGCATTTTCAGTTACGGCGTCTTGTATTCCGGATGCAAAATCTTTCATAATCGGCATGAGTTTGGCGTGAAGTGCGGCAGTAGCTGCCCGTTCCTTCATGCCTGTATGCTGACTGACTGTATGGGAACAGAAAACAGGTTTAGGGTCAATCATGGAGATTGCTTTCTCTGTCACCAGCTCATGGCTTGGGTTTGTCATGGACATGGCTGAACAGACGGCGTAGGCATCCACATCATTGCGTAACCCTTGAATGGTATCAACGATATTGTCAATATCGAGTACTTCCTCTTCAAGACCACTTATGTTATGGCCACCTTTAACAAATATGGTGGCGGTGATGGGGAGTTTGAAATGTTTTACATATCCAATAACAAAAGCTGCAACTCGGGCTCCTTTTCTTTCAACCACTGCATTGGTGGCAAGGGTGGTTGAGAGGGCCAGTCTTGAGATATCACTTTTATCAACACCTGATTTGGCGAGAAGAGTTTTCAGGACTTTTCCGGTGGAAAGGGCGAGTTTGTGATGGATTGTGGGCTCTTTAGCGGTGGCAAGTACGGCTTTAGTTTTTATGTCAAGGAGTACTGCATCAGTGTAAGTTCCGCCAGTGTCGATTCCGATAATATATTTTGACATGATATTTGACTGTGTGATTTTCAATTTTGATATATAATAAGTTGTCATTTTAATAACATTTTTTTTAAAAAATTTCACCATTAACCAAAGCTGTTTAGCTTCTGGCGAAGAAAATACTATTCTCAGATAATATCCTGGTGTATCTTTGAAAATTCATGAGCTTTGAAACAAAATCATACTGATAGCTTAAAGAGGACGTGATGGGTTTTTTACAGATAGAAGATAAAACATTTGTGATATTTGGCCTGGCCAATAAGAAATCAGTTGCTGCAGCCATTGCGAAAGTGCTTGTTGCAGAGGGTGGTAAGGTGATTCACGTGGTTCGCTCTGAAGAAAGGGCGGAAGCTGCCAGAAAACTCTTTCCTGATTCCCCTGTATTTCTTTGTGATGTAGAAGATGAGGAAAATATCATTCGGGTTCGTAAGGAAATTGGTGAGGAGATGAATGAGGTAGAGGGCGGTCGTATTGACGGTCTGGTACATTCCATAGCCTTTGCAAATTATTCGGAAGGATTAACGCCATTTCACGGAACTGTGAAAAAGGATTTTCTGCAGGCCTTTGATATCTCTTGTTTTTCTTTTATCTCCATATGTAATCATTTTCGTGAACTATTTTCACGTGAGGCATCAGCTATTACCATTTCCATCTCAACCACCAGTATGGCTGCAGAAAATTACGGTTATATGGCACCCATTAAGGCGGCTCTTAATTCTTCCATCTGTTTTCTGGCAAAATCATTTTCTTCCTTTTCGGAGGTGCGTTTTAATGCCGTGGCGCCAAGTTTACTGAAAACTTCGGCCTCAGCCGGAATCCCCGGATATGTAGACAGCTATCTGTATGCAGAAAAAGCCATTTTACGAAAAAAGGCTCTTAAAACCAGCGAGGCTGCTGATCTTGCCGCCTTTTTGCTCTCTCCACGTTCTTCTGGAATAACTGCTCAGACCGTGGTTGTTGATGCCGGGATGTCTGTGAATTATTTTGATTCTGAGATTGTGCAGGGAGCAGTTGGCTGACAAGTGACAGAACACGCTATCGCCATTTAGATCGAGATGAAAATAACTGAATTTGTGTACTGAAAATCGAATGTAGAGGTGAAAAATAGTGACTACACATATAGAATTGCAGGATCGAATTATTGTTGCTCTGGATGTTGACAATCCAGAACTTGCCAAGGAAATGGTGAAGCGTTGTGAATCCCATACCCGTTATTTTAAGGTTGGCCTTCAGCTTTTCATGGCATCCTATTTTGAAGTGGTTGACTGGATTATTGCCCGTGGCCATAACGTGATGCTGGATCTGAAGTTTTTTGATATCCCAGAAACAGTAAAACTTGCTGTGGGACAGCTTAATAACAGGGGCGTCTCCCTTGCAACAATTCATGGAAATGACGCGATTATCAAAGCTGCAATGGAGGCAAGAGGTGATTTGAAACTTCTGGCAGTAACGGTACTCACAAGTTTTGGAGAGGAAGACCTTCGAGCCATGGGAATGACACAATCTGTGGAAGATCTTGTCCTTTTTCGTGCCAGGCGTGCTCTGGAGCTTGGTTGTGATGGTGTTGTCTCCTCCGGCCTTGAAGCAGAGCGATTACGCAAGGATCTTGGCGATAAGCTGCTGATCGTGACTCCTGGTATCAGGCCTGGAAGTAATGTCTCTGATGGGTCTGATGATCAAAAGCGTATAATTACAGCGGGACGGGCAATTGCAACGGGAGCTGATCATGTGGTTGTTGGACGTCCGATTACAAAAGCTGATAACCCTGTAAGCGTTATAGAAGAAATGCAAACGGATATCAGGCAAAGTCTTTCTGAATAACTCACTGCTGTTCTCTGAAAATGTTTGGTGGAAATAATAAATACCTGTTTTTTACTGCATGGAAAAGGCTGATATTTGCCTATCTCATTTCTTTTGCTGTAAGTTTTGTAACGGGAGTTTTCTTTATATCTATTCTGAAGATTGCTCCGGAGGCAATTTTCGAGGCTTCCACCAAGCGCCTTTCGTATGTCTTTCCCATTTTTGAAACTGGCGCCAAAATGGGGATTGATACTGGAATTCTCTTGTTTTGCTGGAACACTCTGGCTTCTCTCTTTACGATCTCCTTTCTCTATACCGCTGCCCTTTTTAACCCCCATAATATATCTTTGTTTCCACAGATTCTGCGAAAAGTATTTTGCGGTAGAAAAAGAATGAAACTTTTATGCTTTCTGCCTGGTTGTTTAAGGATTGAGGAAGAGTCGCTTCGCAGAGTGTATGTCTGGCTAATGGTTCCCTGGCTCGGGATGATATTACTGGGTATAGAAAGTGGTATGACCGTTTCAACGTCAACTCATATATTCGGTTCATATCTTGTCGGTTTTGTGTCTTTAATCCCGCATGGCATAATAGAAATACCAACTATTTCCTTTGCAGGGGCAGTGGCTTTTTCTGCTCATTTATTGATCAAAGAAAAGGCGCTGACAGATAAACCGTTGGAAATATTTGAGTATATTGAAAAGTTTAAAAATGAGGCTCCCTTAACGTTAATCGTTTCTGCTGTGGCATTCTTTTTATTGATAGCAGGACTTGTTGAGGCACATGTGACTCAGAGAATTTTGGACTTTTTGATTGGTTGATAGTCAGCCGGGTCAATTTGGAAAAACTATTTCACCAAAAATATCAGTAGTAATTTTGTCGGTGACGATAATGGGAAACTACATCTATCATTTCACAACAACTGTATTCCGTGTTTCTTTAGCGGCGTAAAGTAGCCTGTCAGCTTCGTTGTATAGTGCATCTGTCTCAATTAATTCGTCGACCGAGCATACTTTTGCCCCAATGGAAATAGTGACATAATCTGAAACCTCATTTTGAATATGCTCAATTTTCAAGTTTTCGACACTTTTACGGACACGATCCAATATATCCAGTGATTGCTCTTTATCTAAACTGTTAAAGATAATTCCGAACTCCTCACCCCCCAGACGAAAAACATAATCATCTGGCCTGGAGAGACTTGATTTAAGCGCGGAGGCTGTTCGAACAAGTGCAGTATCTCCCGCAGGATGGCCATACTGGTCATTGTATTTTTTAAAGAAATCAATATCAAGAATAGCCAGGGTGAAAAACGTTTTTCGTCTTCTTGCCAACTTGCTTTCGTGATTTATTATTTCGTCAAATTTTCTTCGGTTCAGGAGTGAGGTGAGTTGGTCAGTGACAGACACCTTTTCGATATGTTTGCGATCGGTAATATCCTCAAGGATGTTGTGATACAGGCTATCTCCCCTTTTAATAGTGATGGGGATGATGGTTGAGGAGAACCAGATTTCATTATTTTCCAATGTGGTTCGCTGGAA
Source organism: Desulfocapsa sp. (assembly GCA_030638765.1). The sequence continues at coordinate 2,146 of DAOWDZ010000239.1, read as the reverse complement.
TTCTCCCTGCCAAGTCTGGCCTGTTAACAAGGATTTCAATATTTCATCGGATAGTTTGCTATCGTCGTCAGGGGGGAGGAAAAAGTGACTTTGTGTCCCGAGAAAGTCTTTTTTTAAACCACCAAGCTTACGGCAAAGTGCATTGCTGATACTTGTAATGGTCCCTTCTTTGTCAAGTTCAGCCATCAAAACATTTTGGTCAATCAAGTCATTTCTGTTTTCCAGATCATGGCGGAATACTATATATTTTCGATTGATAGTTGTGGCAAAGAAAAATGTTATTAACAGGCAAAAGCTAAAAAATGCCACCTGAAATATTTTCATTTGCTCTACTTCTTTACTCAACAAAATGGCATCCTTCTCAAGAAGACTGTTCTGATCGGAGACCATCTCCTGCAAGATTTCGACGAGTTCATTGGCAGTTTGTGCAGCGGTTGTTTTAAGCAGATAGTTTGCCTGATTCCACTCTTTACTTTGTCGGGAAATAAACATTTCATCCGTTAATGGCTGAAATACTTCCCTGTGCATCTTGACTTCTTCCAACAGATTTCGTTCGAAGGGCGTCAGGTGTTCAGCCAGTGCGTTCAATTGCCCATAACTTTCTTCATTTTTGTACCAGTGCAATTCAAAGGATGTTTTAAATTGTGTCTCACCAGAGAGTAGAAATGCTCTGATATCAGCGATTGCGAGCGCAAAAGAACCACGAAAATCAGCCATTGTAGCGAGGGTTTTCAATCGTTCGGTGTTGAATTGCTGGCTTTTGGTGAAATCAATCATTTTGGTGATGTTGTCAGCTATTGATGCAGCGAGCGGTGCGGCGGAATTGAAAAGAATTTCAGTGGAATGAATGTTTTCAGATTTGTGGGAAAGAAGTTCGATGGTTGTCTGTTCGTTTTCCAGTTGATCCAAAAGTCGTACTATTCTGGAAAAGCGCTCTTTATTTTGTGGATTAGTCCATTTTTGCGAAAGATCATGCAGTTTCTTTTCGTCTTGGCGAATGGTTTGCCACGAATCCCTGCGAACGACAAGAAAACGCTCTTCCTCAAGAAGCATCCAGCCGCGAAGTGCTGCCAGGGAGCTGTTGAGGGCTGTGTTCATTGATGAACCAGCTTTGGTGGTGGGGGTGCGTAAAGAAGTAATCCGAATGGAATCATCTTCAATTTTTGAAAGCACGATTTGGCTACTAATCATCAAAACTGTAACCAAAAGAATCACAGTTGAAAAACCAATATTAACTAAGGTGTTGATGTGAAATTTAGTGATCATTGTGAGTTGTCTATGTGTGTTGAGTTGTGGTGCAATTCATCCATGGGATTGATTATGGCTTATCTACCACCATTTTCAATGGGTTTGCCTTGTTCTTCTTCATTGAGAATGGACAGTGCTGCTGCACTTTGAATCGTTTCTTTGGATGGGGTTTTAGGGCTGTCTGTGCTCATCGATTTTGTACTTTCATTTTCGGATGGCATATACACAGTGACATTACGATGGGCAAACTCAATATTATTTGCGCTGAATGCTTCCTGGAGGCGCATGAGGATTTCTTTACGCATCACAAATTGTTCACCGGGAGGAGTTGTAAATTTGATCCGCATGATCATGGCGGAGTCTTCCATTTGGCGAACACCCTGTGATTTGAGCTTTCCAAGAAGTTTTGGGCCAAGTTCTTCATCTAGAAGAAGTTCTTTGTAGATTTTTTTAACAATCTTCCGAACTTTATCCACGTCAGTATCATACTTAACCCGAAAATCCAGTTTCATAATGATATAGTCGCGAGAGAAGTTGACCACGGTGCCAATTTTACCAAAGGGAACCGTCTGCACCATGCCTCGATGATGTCTGAGTCGTACTGCACGTAGAGAAATGTGTTCCACCAATCCCTTTGCCGATCCTGTGTCTATATAATCACCAACTCTGAAGGCATCGTCGATCAGGAAAAATATACCTGAGAAAATGTCAGTGACGAGTGATTGAGCACCAAAACTGATTGCTAAGCCAAGGATACCAGCTCCGGCAATTAACGGGGCAATATTTAGACCCAGAGCTGACAAAATTGATATCGTTGCAATAACAACGAGCAGCACCAGGACAAATTTACGCAGAAGTAGCAAGAGTGTTCCACGCCTTGAACCTCCCTTGCCACCTT
>DAOWDZ010000237.1 GCA_030638765.1 Desulfocapsa sp. | reverse complement strand
TAAAGGCGCTACTTTGAAATTACAAAGTTTTGCCCATGTGACATAAAAAATTATATCACGGTTGCAGTGTATAAATACACTACGGTTGGGCCCGTTTGCTTTTGTATTGTTATTCAGTTTTCAAGGATCGTTTCAGCAGTTATAAACTCATAATTGCTGTGCAGGTTAACCCCGCGACAAGATCGACATTCTAGTCGACCAAATTACTTGTGTCAACTATAAAGTTAACTCAATTTGTCGTTTGTTTGGAAGACACTTTTACCTCGTCTCCCTCACTCAGCGACCGCGGCAAACTACTCCGTTGCGAGGGGGCTGTCAATGGTTTTCGTAATAATTTTTAAAATCCTTTTATGTTTCCTTTTCTTCATTTGTTCAAGTATTGAAAAGCAATTGCTTTTCATGTAGTTAAGTCGTAGCATATAAAAGAAACTTACAGACAAAAACTCCTGCTCAAATCCATTTTTAATCTTCGACTTCCGGTATTCCATGAAAGATAAACGTATTTTATTGAGCCAGCTGCCTAAAGTAGATCTTATTGTAGAAGGGTTCTCCTATCTTCAAAAAGCTGACATACCTCTTGCTCTTGTAAAATCGGCCATTAGAGAAACCATTCAAAAAATCCGACACGGTATTCTTGCAGATAAGATTTGTGAATTGCCCGCTACAGAAGGAGATTGGAATACTCTATTTATAGAAGCAATAGAAACTAAGAACAGTCCTAATCTTCGTAGAGTAATAAATGGAACAGGAATTGTTATACACACCAATCTTGGTCGTTCATTACTTGGTGCTTCGTCCATCGATGCCATCCAAACTGCAGGCGCCTGTTTTACTAATCTTGAGTTTGACCTTTCCTCCGGTAAGAGGGGAAGTCGATATACTCTTGTTGAAGAGATTATATGTGATTTGACCGGAGCTGAAGCCGCCATTGTCGTTAATAACAATGCTGCTGCAGTTCTTCTTACCTTGAATACTCTGTCATATGATAAAGAAACCATTGTCTCACGAGGACAGCTTGTGGAGATTGGTGGATCTTTTCGGATACCAGATGTGATGAGCAGGAGTGGCGCTCGAATGATTGAAGTTGGAGCCACTAATAGGACCCATCTTTTTGACTACGAACAAGTGATCCATGAAGATACAGGTTTACTTTTAAAAGTTCATACATCTAATTTTAAAGTGATAGGTTTTACTTCTGAAGTCTCCGTTGCTGAAATGGTAATGCTTGGGAAAAGATTCGATGTTCCTGTTATGGAGGATCTTGGCAGCGGTTCTTTGGTTGATCTTTCCCCATGGGGGTTACCAAAGGAACCTACTGTTCAGGAAATTGTGAAAACTGGAGCTGATGTTGTGACTTTTAGTGGTGATAAACTTCTCGGCGGTCCGCAGGCCGGAATAATAGTAGGAAAAAAAGATATTATTGCCCGGATAAAAAATAATCCCATGAATCGTGCCTTGCGTATCGACAAATTCACGTTGGCATCCCTTGAAACAGTTTTACGAGAGTACTATGATTTAGATACTGCTTTACAGTCTATTCCTACACTGTCTATGCTCACCGTTGAGCCTGATATACTCAAACAAAAAGGACAAAAAATTCTACGTCGTCTAGGTGGTGCCCAGAAATTAAAAGGTGTTGTGACGCTTTCTGAAACCATTTCCAGGGTAGGTGGCGGTGCAATGCCAGAACACGGGCTTAGCAGTTGGGCACTCATCATTACCCCAGATACAACCGGTGCCAGTAAACTTGAAAGATGGTTCCGAGGTCTACCGGTGCCACTTATTTTAAGAATTGAAGACGATAAATTAATTATAGATCTGAGAACAATTACTGAACAGGATTTTTCATTACTTGTTGGTATTTTAAAAGATTATCTTCAAAAGAGGCGTGAGAACTGATGTTTGACTATTTTCAGCACGACCTTGCAAAAGGTCTTGAACGCCAGGACTTCATAAGATTTGCCTCTGAATTCAGTAAAGTAATTTTTGAAAACATTCCAACAATAGAGGATTTAGAATTTTTCGATCCTCCCAAACTTCAACCTGCAGTAGTTCTTTCTGAAACAAAAAAGGAAGAAAAAATTCGTCAAGATATTGAAAGAGCGGTTGAACTTGGAAAACCTGTTTTGAATGAAGAAGTTTTGATACTGCCTTTTGATGTCGGGGATTCGACTGTTGTCGCAAAAATAAATGGGCTTGATGAGTATCTCATCAGGAAGATAGGAAATGACTGGCTTAGTGGATTGTCCGCTAGGATTGTAAGGGAGTTTCTCCTTGTTAAGCGCGCTTGTGTGGATCCTCTTACGGGATTGCTGAGTAGTGTATTTCTTGAACAATATTTTAATTCAGTAAACCGGGAACCGGAAGGTGTTCTTGTGTTACTTACGATTTACCCCAGGTGCTCAAGTTCATTTCAGGCAAAAAAAATCCAATTCCACAATGTTTCTTTATTGAAATCTTTCGTGGATGATCGTTTTCCAATATATTATCTCGGACAATCGTGCTTTGCCGTTGTTTGTGAAAAAAAAGATTCTTATTTTGCTGCTGAATTTGCACCTTTACTCGTAAACTATTTTAAAAGAGAAGGATGCTATCGGGTTCATGTTTCAAGTACAATATATAATAATTGTATCGGTGAAAAAGATTCTTTGTGCACTCTTTCGGATACTGTAATGAAAAAGGCATGGACTGCCTTGCATGTAGCAACCAAAAGAGGACGCTTTGCCTTCTGTAATTATAGTTCCATTGAAGATAGTGACAGTCATCCTTTAGTTCCACCAGCCTTGCCTCTGGTTAAATGGTTGAAAAAATGTACACGAAATTTGCAGAAATTCTCACTGATTCAGTTCGATATCTCCAATATTCTTTTTGAACAATCCGTTCAACAGTTGACTGGTGTTGATAATAATATTTTTGTTGATGAAAATGTTTCGTATCTGTTGCTTCCTGGCCATGGAGGGAAAGGATCTTTGGAAATCAGTCAGAAGATTATTCAGCACTATAATAAAAAAGATACTTCTGGAGCACCTTTTAATTGTGGAATCAGTACATTCCCCCTCGGTAATTTTTATAAAATAGATACGCTGATGAACTGTAGAAAGGCGTTGTGTCATGCTGATTTTTTAAAACCCGGGGCTAGTGTGGTTTGTGATGCTGTTAGCTGTAACATCGCAGGGGACATGTATTATGGCGATGGCGATCTCGTTCTTGCTATTAAAGAATATAAACGCGGTTTGCTCCTTGATCCAACAGATGGTAACTTGCTGAATAGTTTAGGTGTTTGCTATGCCCAAATGGACAATCATAAGGTAGCAGTTGAATGTTTCCGTAAGGCATGTGACAGTAGAAACGACCGATTTATGGCACTTTATAATCTTGGGCTTGAATATCAAATTTGCGATGATAAGTTTCCTGCCATAGACTCATTCAGTGAGGCACTTGTGGTGCCAGAGCAGGGAGGAGAGGAATCTTCTCGAAAAGATATTCGTTTTCAACTTGCAGTACTGAATATTGATGTTTGTGAATACCGAAGAGGCTATGAGTTTATGGTATCCTGGTATGAAGCAGAAAAACCAGAGGGAAAGCAAGGAAAAGCGCTTCGTTTTTTAGGCAAAGCATGTTTTGGACTCGGTAGGTTTCGTGAAGCAATGAAATATCTGCAGCAGGCAATGCAGCATGATGAATATGATGCAGATGTTCTTGGTCTTCTGGGTGAACTCTATTTAATAGAGAATGAAGGGGATGATATAGCATTGCGATTTTGCGAAAAAGCTGTTGAGTTAGATCCCTATTCCCTTGAATTGAAATTACAACTGGCAAAAGCTCAGATTCAAGGCGGTGATTTTTTAAAGGGAGTGCAATCACTAAGACCTTGTTTGAGAAATAAGAAGACAAGGCAGGACGCACTTTTGCAGAGAGGATTGTTAGAATTTGAGAAAGGACAGGTAGGATCAGCAAAAAAATGGTTTCTAAAAGTAAAATCCAGCCCGGCAAGTGTAAAGAATAAAGAATTTAATAAAATAGCATCGTTATATTTGGAAAAAATGGGATGAGTGAGGAAAGTATGACTGAAGACGAACGAAGACGTGTCGAACGTGAGCCTAAATATTGTCTTGATAATGGTATCATTGGTGATTCCTGGCGTATGTTCCGCATTATGGGAGAATTTGTTGAAGGTTTTGATTCGATGTCATCCATTAATATTCCAGCTGTGACTATTTATGGTTCAGCTAGAACCCCCAAAGGTCATCGCTGGTATAAGCTTGCTGAGACGATAGCGGCAAGTCTGGTTCGTGAAGGCTACGGCGTGATTACGGGTGGTGGTCCTGGGATAATGGAGGCCGCCAATAAAGGGGCAATAGAGGCAGGTGGTTTGTCTGTCGGGCTTAATATCGCACTTCCACATGAACAGGATCCTAACCCATATGCTAACATGTCCATTCAGTTTAAATATTTTTTCGTTCGAAAAGTTATGTTCATGAAATATTCCATGGGGGTTGTCTGCATGCCTGGAGGTTTTGGGTCACTTGATGAGCTTTTTGAATCATTAACACTTATTCAAACGCAGAGAATAAAACCCTGTCCCATTGTTTTGGTTGGAAGTTCCTTTTGGGGAGGATTGGTTGATTGGATGAAAGATCAATTTGTCGAAAATAAGACCATCAGTGAAAATGATCTCAATCTGGTTCATATTATAGATGATCCTTTAGAAGTAGTTGATTTTATGAAACGAAAAATAGTAGTATGATAATACTAAACAAAAAAAAGGAAATTAATTTTAAAGTTGATAATCGTTGAAGGGGTGGCGAGATGGCTCAGATTGATGCATTTTTTAAGTTGATGAACGATGAAGGTGCTTCCGATTTACATATGGTTGCTGAACAACAACCTATTCTTCGAATCCGTGGTGACATGGAGCGTGTCAAGTTTAAGAAGATGGGGAATGAAGAATTAAAAGCCATGCTCTATGAAATTTGTCCCGAGGATAAAATCAAGATATTTGAAGAACTTGGAGATGTGGATTTTGGTTATGAAATTCCTGGACTTGCCAGGTACCGTTGTAACTTCTTTCGTCAAAAATATGGAATTGGCTCGGTCTTTCGTGAAATTCCAAGTGATATTCTCACCTGTGAACAACTTGGTCTTCCTAAAGTCATAAGTCGTCTTGCCTATCTTCCAAAAGGTCTGGTGCTTGTGACAGGGCCAACAGGTTCAGGTAAATCAACAACACTTGCTGCTATTGTTGATGAGATTAACAAAAACAGAAAAGATCACATCCTGACCATCGAAGATCCAATAGAGTTTGTCCATCAGAGTCAGAAATGTATCGTTAATCATCGGGAAGTAGGGCTGCACACTAAAACTTTTTCCGCTGCTCTTCGTGGAGCTTTGCGTGAAGATCCTGATATTATAATGATTGGTGAGATGCGTGATCTTGAGACCATATCCCTTGCCATGGAAGCGGCTATGACTGGTCATCTTGTTTTTGGAACGTTGCATACATTAAATGCTATGAAAACAGTGGATCGTGTGATTGAAATTTTCCCGGCAAATCAGCAGGGACAGGTACGATCGACACTATCTGATGCTTTAAAAGCCGTTGTCTCCCAAACGTTGTTTAAACGTTCAGATGTTAAGGGGCGTTGTGCTGCTCTTGAAGTGCTCATAGCAACTCCAGCTGTTCGAAATCTTATTCGAGAAGGTAAGACTTATCAGATTGCTTCGGTTATGCAGACAGGTAAAAAATATGGAATGAGATCACTTGATGATAGTATTATGGAGTTTCTTGATAAGCGTCAGATCAGTGCGGATGATGCGTATTCAAACTGTGTTGATAAGGCAAAATTTGTTAAATTTCTTAAAAAGCCGCCGTCTGATTTTACCGAAATTTAATTATTTATTTTTAAAGCGTGGAATAACAAATGAGTGAAAATACAGATAAAGATAAAGAGTTTTATGAGATGGCTGATGCATTTATTGCTGTTGCCAATGGACATAGCGGGAAGGCTGAACAGGGAAAAGTTAGTGCAACATTTCTTTACGCTGCAGCTCGGTTTAACACTTTTCTTGTAGCGTCAGCCTCAAGTTCGGCGGATGAATTTTCATCTCGTAAAGATGAAGCGGTGGAATATTTCGTGGCAGAGTATAAAAAAATGCTTGAGGAGCATTTTACTGATTACACAGAAAATTATGATACCTATATCGAAAGCGAAAAGTAAAAATAATCCAATTTAGTCAGACGAGTATGGGTGTTTTCGGATTCAGTGATGCAGTGCTTTTAAGAAAGCATCTAAAGTGAAACGCTTGCAACTCTATTGGCAGGAGCCCGTTGTTGAGGAACAATAAGTGGGATGATTTGTTTGCTCATCGCTTTTGTTGTGGAGGCGACCCTGTTAAAAACAGATTGACCACCCCTTTTCTCGAGCTCGACAATCTCCCAACAATCAGATGCTTTGGTGAGTTGCTGCATAAAGGCTAGGTGTTGTGTGTGACCGCAATGCGTGGCAATTACATGCCCCATAATGGGACAACCCAGCAGAGCCAAATCCCCGATAAGATCAAGAACTTTGTGACGGATAAATTCATCACTGAAACGTAAACCGTCTTCATTGAGTATGGAGTTTTTGTCCCAATGAATCGCGATAACATTACCTAGATTTCCGCCCTGAGCTAGTCCATTGGCCCAGAGTTCTTCCACTTGTTCAACGTATCCAAATGTTCTGGCACGTGAGATCTCTTTGGCAAAATTGTCGGCTGTGAGAGTGAGGCTATAGGATTGGGTTTGTATGAAGGAATCGTCAAATTGAATTGTTCCACTGACTTTGAAGCCTTCGTATGGAACTATTTTTATTACTGTGTTGCCAGAAGTGAATGTTATTTCTTTGGTGATACGAAGGACTTTTCGTAAGGCTTTCTGTTTCTTAAGGCCAGCTTTTTTAAGGAGAAGTATAAAAGGCCCGGCACTGCCATCCATTATGGGCACTTCACCACCGTCTAGCTCAATATTTGCATTGTCAACACCGAAGCCCTGGAGGGCAGCGAGGATGTGCTCGGTGGTGGATACGTACATTTCTTTTTCTGCAATGGTTGTGGCAAGTCTGGTATCAACAACTTTATCCATATGTGCAGGGATGCCTTTTTTATCGTCAAGGTCAGTGCGGAAAAAATGAATTCCTGAATTTGCTTTGGCTGGTCTGATGGTGAGATTCACAGGGTCACCAGAGTGCAGTCCTATCCCATAGCAGCTAACTGATTTTTTCAATGTGTGCTGATGTGGATCAAGTGAAATTGAGGTCATTGCAAATCCTTATAGAATAATGGCATGAGTATAAATAGTCTTCTTATGGATTCATTGCAAGAAGTATGCCGTGTGCAGTTTGGCCTTTTGCTGCGGCTTGTGTGATGTGGTAAGTAAGTGATAACAGCTAGTTATGATACGTGTGAAGGTTTTTCTTTTTTATGTCAAATTGTGTCTTCAATGACACAACTGAGTGGTAAATGACATCTTTTTAGGTTGGATGTTTTTTTAAGCGGTCAATTGAAATTTATTATTTATATAGGATTTAAAATCATCCCCAGTGCGAACTTTCATTTTAAGACTAAAGCAGGGAAGGTTGAAATTGTCTTGTTTAAGCTTAATAAAGTCTTTTTCAGTTGTTATTAAACCTTGTGCCCTGGAGTTCTTAGCCTGTTTATTTATATTTTTTATTAGACCAGTGGTAAACGGCTGGTGATCTTTTAGTGGTAGGAATCCCGCTAATTGAATTTCTTCACTTCTGAGGCTTTTCTGAAAAAGTTTTGGTTGAGCGATACCGCAAAAACCATAGAGTGGAGATGGGAGATCGGACAGCTCAATTGTTTTATGATCTGTTAATGATTCGGCCCCAATAGGTTCATAAGAAGTAAAAAATATTGGTTTATCTGGAAACTTTTCATTCAATATTTCTGCAAACTTTTCAGCCCGTTTCCTTAATTTTTCCGTCATTCCCGTAAGCATAAAAGCATTACATCTCTTAAGTGCTGCAACTGGTTCCCGCAAATCACCCCCAGGAAAGACCCTACTGTTGCCAGCAAGCTTTGCTGCACTGAAAAGAACAAGATCCAGGTCACGTTTA
>DAOWDZ010000016.1 GCA_030638765.1 Desulfocapsa sp. | reverse complement strand
TTTACCTCAGCCTGGCGCTTAATGTCGGAAACGAAGCTTGGCCACGGGCCGCTTTCTAGCTCGTCCAACAGGGGTGTATCATGCTTTGCCATGAATTTTCCTCCTTAAAATTACTGTTATACTTCAACCTTTACCGGAATATACGCATCAAAAGCGTTTGCTTCAAAAACTGACAGTCAGATAATAAAACTGTTCGTCTCTGCTGTCCGTTTTTTTACCAACGCCTCTGATAAAAATAACAAACTATGAAACCTACACTATTGAATAGTCATTCAGCGTCCGAGAATATCTCTGAACATAATATTTGTCAACAAAAAACGATCTAATGACATGGAAAACTGAATGTGGATTCAGTTTTTATTAAACGAAAACCTTTAGTTTACTCCCGCCACTTCCAGAATGGTCTCTGTCACTGACTGGTTGTCTGTTTTGTTCATCAGACTCTCAAGGATTTCACCTGCCAGAATCTTTCCAAGCTGCACTCCTTCCTGGTCGAAGGAATTAACATTCCAGCAAAAACCCTGAAAAACTATTTTTGCCTCATAAAGTGCAAGGAGTGCCCCCATACTTCCAGGGGTCAATCGTTCTCCCATGAGAATCACATTTGAACGATTTCCAGAAAAATGCTTATTTGGGTTTTCATCTTCTTTTCCAATGGCCAGAGCAAGAGACTGCGCCAGGAGATTTGCCAGTAATTTTTCCTGCGAAGTACTTCCCTTTATAGTTATATCTCTGCCCCGCTGGTTTTTTCTAAAACCGATAAATTCCACCGCTACTTTTTCGGTCCCCTGATGCAGCAGCTGATAGAATGCGTGCTGCCCATTCGTCCCCGGCTCTCCCCACACAATGGGACCACTTTTTTGTAGTACCTGTTTTCCGTTTCGCTGTACTGATTTCCCATTGGACTCCATGTCACACTGCTGCAAATGCGCAGGAAAACGGTGTAATCCCTGGCTATACGGAAGAACAGCCACACTTTCCATTTCAAGAAAATTATGATTCCAGACCCCGAGCATTGCCAATAAAAGTGGCACATTACTTCTAATGTTTTTCTCTTCAGCTGCTCCGTCAGCAAGCCAGGCCCCCCGCAAAAACTCAAGTACATTATCATACCCAAGTGAAAAACCTAACATCACTGCGCCAACCATTGACGTTGAACTAAACCTTCCGCCTATATAATCATACATATAAAATGAACGAATATAGTGTTCTGGATTATCCATGGGACTCGATTCCCCGGTAACCGAAAGAAAATGACGTGCCGGATCAAGCCCTGCTCCTTCAAAGGCTGCACGAACCAGACTTTCATTCGATAAGGTTTCAAGTGTTGTTCCACTTTTGGAAACCACAAGTACCAGTGATCTTGACAGATCTACATTCTCAAGAACCGCAGCAGAATCATCCGGGTCTACATTTGAAATAAAAGAAACTTTCCGGTTTTTTCTTTCATACGGCTTTAACGCTTCATAAATTGATCGCGGCCCCAGATCTGAGCCACCGATACCAATATGGATTAGCTGGGTATATAACTCTCCCCGTTCATTGCATAGTGTTCCTTCATCAAGTTCTGATAAAAACGATTTCAACTTTACAAGTTCATTCTTTGCCTGACTGGCAGCGACATCATTTTCAGGAGTGTCAGAAAAAACATCACGGCAGGCAGTGTGCAGAACCTGCCGTTCTTCAGATTCGTAGTGATCTATTCTATTAAGGACGACACCAGAACGCATCTCCCGAAATTGACCAACAAGTTCACATTCATCGGCAAGAGACTGCAAACAATCCACCACTTCCGCTGTTATCCTTTGACTGCCATAAAGCAGATCAAATTCGCCCCCCCTGCACACAAAGGTTTTCAGACGTTCAGAACTCATTGCACCAGATTCTGTCAGATCAAACGGTTTTTTTGCAAGCTTTATGAGCTTGTCAAAAGCCTCGCACTCATATATGGATTTTCGCAGTTTTGTCATATCACACCCTTACCCTCTTTTTTCCCTACCCGCCTCTGCAAGTTTTCGCATCTCAGCTATCACCGGAGCATACTCATCACAGCTGTAGATTGCGGAGCCTGCAACAAATATATTAGCACCTGCCTCTGCAACTCTTTCAATTGTTTTCGGACTGATGCCTCCATCAATTTCGATACCAACGTTAAGACCCAAAGCATCAATTTTTGTTTTTAACGTATCAGTTTTCTTGAGAGTAGACTCAATAAATGATTGCCCGCCAAATCCTGGATTAACACTCATCAGCATCACAAGATCCAGATCTTCAAGGACATAATCAAGTGTTGACAGAGGAGTTGCAGGGTTGAGCACAGCACCAGCTTTCTTGCCAAGTTCTTTAATTCTGGCAATGGTTCTATGCAAATGCGTACAAGCTTCCACATGGACAGTAATCCAGTCTGCACCTGCGGCGGCAAAATCATCGATATAGGCATCAGCATCAGTAATCATCAAATGCACATCCAGAATTTTTTTGGTGGCTTTTCGTGCAGCCTTCACCACTAGAGGACCAATGGTTATATTGGGCACAAAATGACCATCCATAACATCGATATGAATAATTTCTGCACCTGCCTTGTCAACAGCCGCAATCTCTTCTCCAAGGCGTGTAAAATCAGCAGATAATATGGATGGTGCGAATTGAATATCAAGCATGGTATTCCTCTATTTTTATGTTGCAGAACGTAAACTTTAAAAGATCTCTTTAAAATAATACAAATTTCAGATAGCCAAAAGGATAAATAACAAATGGATCTGGCAAAAAAGTTTTTTCTTACTAATTTGCTATACGTCTTACTTCATCACCCGGCAGCATTTCCACTATTCCTTCAAGCTCGAGCAGCAGCAAGAGCTCAGTCACTTTTCCTGCTCCAAGGCCGGAAAGCGTTATCAGATCATTTCTCGATCCAGGGTACACATCAATATACTGTAACAATGCACGGCTTTCAGAATCAATCGCTTCAGCAGCAGAATCCGAAGGCGATTGTCTGTCAGCTTCCACATCTCCAGAACTGCAACCAAGTTCAATCAATATATCGTCCACTGATTGCACAAGTTTTGCTCCTTCTTGTAAAAGCCAATGGGTACCAGAACTTTTGAAAGAATCAATCTGCCCAGGTACCGCGAATACTTCCCGCCCTTCATCAAGTGCCATTGCAGCAGTGATCAAGGATCCTGATTTTCTTGCAGCCTCAACAACCAGGACTCCCCTGCTTAAACCTGAGATAATTCTGTTTCTAGCCGGGAATCGAAAGCTATCGGGTTTAGTACCCAGTGGATACTCGCTGACAAGAAGCCCCTCTTTACGAATCTGGCTATACAGTCCGCCATTCTGCTTAGGATAGACGACATCAAGCCCACAGCCCAAAACCCCAATCGTGGCCCCTTGCACAGACAAAGATCCTCGATGAGCCTCACTATCAATACCTGCCGCTAATCCCGACACCACAGTAAGGCCGGATAACGACAGCGACTTGGCAAGCACAAAGCTACTACGTTTCCCGTAGGCTGTCGCCGCTCGAGAACCAACCATGGCTAGACAAAGAGAATCAAGCAGGTCAATTTGCCCCTGCACATACAGCACCTGAGGTGGATCTGAAATTTCTTTTAATAACTGCGGATACCTGGGATCGTCGAAACAAATTGCGTCAGCGCCACCTCTGTGTAATCTTTCAAGGAGAAGTTTTGCTTTTTGATAGAAAGGAAGCGGGTTTGAAAGACCAGCAAGAACAGTAGTTCTTACACCACTCTCTCGCAACTCAGCACTGCTTGCCGAGAAAATTTCTCCAGGACTCCCAAATCGAGTGACAAGAGACATAATCCCCTTGCATCCCAAACCAGGAACAAAGCTCAATGCCATCCAATCGATCACAGAAATATTCGACATATTTTTCTCTGGAGTACAAACAAAAATCCCGGACAGAGTCCGGGACAATAATAACCTGATTTCGCAGGGATCAATCAATCATAAAAACTCGCAACTCATCGACCCTCGAAGGGTGCTTTAATTTTTTAATCGCCTGAGCTTCAATCTGACGAATCCGTTCCCTTGTTACAGCAAAACATTTACCGACCTCTTCAAGGGTATGGTCATAACCAATGTCAATACCATAACGCATCCGCACCACTTTCGCCTCACGAGGAGAAAGAGAAGACATGACCGTGGAAAGACATTCCTTCAGACTTTCAACCATAGAAGCGTCATGCGGTCCGAGAGTCGAACAGTCTTCGATAAAATCGCCAAGAAATGTTTCTTCATCATCACCAACTGGAGTATCAAGGGAGATAGCGTCTTTAGCAGTTTTTAGAGCCGCTTTCACCTTAACAACATCTGTCCCGAGTTGCTCAGCCATCTCTTCCGGAGTGGGCTCACGATTTTCTTCACGAAGAAAATCTTTGGAAACCCGAAGCAGACGATTAATGGTCTCTATCATGTGAACCGGCAGACGAATTGTCCGCCCCTGATCAGCAATACCACGAGTGATAGACTGGCGAATCCACCAGGTCGCATAAGTGCTGAACTTGTAACCTCGGTGATAATCAAACTTATCCACAGCCTTCATTAATCCAATATTCCCTTCCTGGATAAGATCCGGAAACTGAAGACCACGGTTAACAAATTTTTTGGATATGGAAATTACCAGACGAAGATTGGATCGAACAAGGGATTCTTTTGCATGTTTATTTATGTCAAGACCGGCTTCCATCTCATACACAATTGCCTTGAGATCACTATAACTAAAACCGAGCCCTTCCTGCATCTGCATACCGATATGAAATTCCAGTTCGTCGGAACTCATCTCACGTCGTCCACCCTCGGCGGCAGTTAATTTCTGGGCTTTCAACACCTCAACTCTTACTCGCCTGAAACGTTTGGACAAATCTTTTAGATTGGAGGCGATGCCATTAATACAGCGGGTGCATATGATGCGATCATTAAAGAGAGCCGCAATATCGGAACCACGGTCTAAAATTTTTCTGCTGATTACATCAGACTTCTTCTGATCGTTACTACAGGCCATAAACTCTTCTTGAAGAACCTTACGTTCACTTTCAATCTCAAGAGCTTTTTTCACATTCGCAAGAAACCGTTTCGTTTCTTTCTTGACAATGGCAGTTTGAGTATCTTGAATACCACGTATTATATTGAATATTTTTACTGTATCGTCTTCTAATTCTTTAGCAATTTCGATGAGAACTGAAATTGCAAGGGGAGTGCCAAGCACAGCATTTTGAATACGAAGTAAGCCCTCTTCCATCATCCGGGCAAGTTCAAGCTCTTCTTCATGACTAAGAAGTGTCAACGTACCCATTTCACGCAGATAAATAGACATTGGATCCACGGCATGTTCGCCGCTACGTTTTGTACTTCTGGCAAGACGACGCTGTCCATTTCTTCGATCAGCAAGAACGCCCTGTCGCCTGTCACCAACCTTAACACCACGACGGTCATCACCAATTCCTTCCGGAAGGGAAACAGAACGCACCCTTTCTCCCGACTCAAAAATACCCGTCAAGTCAACAACACTCTCATCAACATGATCTGACAAACCATCTTTTGTGTGGTCTTCACCTGCCATTCATAACTCCTCCAGTCTCTCGACCTTTTCCACATAAAACAAAAAAACAGTCTCGTCTCAAACAATTAGCACTCATAACTCCATTGGCGCTACAATATCGTAATTTAGAATGATATTCAATCCCTTCACGATAAATAATTAAAAAAAAAGGATATTTTGACAATTATCGATACAACAAGAGGACAGGAAAAAAGAAATACTTCTGTATTTTCAATATGTTACGAAAAAACGTCAGATTTTCAAAAAAAACTCCTATTTTAATCAAAAAAAACATTGTTAAATAAAACACTTAATTAACTTTTACCATAAAGCGCCTCTTCCGTATTATTCACTAAATGGATTATTCATTTGCCGAAGTCCCTGGAGTCTTTTGACCACAAACATCTTTTTTGTAACTAACTCCTGAATTTGATCCTGATTATCCTGTGATCCACACCTGCTGATTCGCTCATCCAAGTCCCTGGACTCCTTCAGCAATCCCTCCCTTTCAAGCCAGGACAGAAGTTCTTTTAACTCTTCCTCCGTTCCCTGACAACTCAACCCCGTGCCACCTGGAGAAGAATTCAGAAGAATATTTGAAACCAGCACTCGTTCTTCACCCTTTGGTAACCTGCCCAATAACTCCTCTGGCTCCACACTGTCCTGTTCTTCAAGTAGTGCAAGTAACTGCAGCAGGAGCACCTCACCAATGGTTCCATCCAGGCAATCTCTTAAGCCTGCTCCATTCAACTCTTTTGCAGATTCCGGATACAATACCAGATGAGTAAGCAGACGTTTCTGAGATGCGGATAATGGTGTCAGCCTTCTCTCCGATGGAACAACTTGCTCCTGCAACTCAACAGGAGGTTGCGGCGGAGATTCAATCCTTGGCATTGAAGCATCAAGCTCTGCTGCGCTGATACCAATTTTTTCACTGAAATGGGAGAGCATAAGAGAACGCTGCAGGGCAGATTTTGCCGATTTTATAAGAGGTTGCAGCTCAGCTACAATACGGCTCTTTCCATCAAATGTCAGTCCATGTTCCTCCACAAGTTGCTGAAGAGCAAATTCCGGGAGAGGCATAGCTCGAGCAAGTAAGTCGTTCAGCGCTTCAAGTCCCTCTTCCTGAATAAAAGTATCAGGATCGTGTCCTGTTGGAAGAAGCGCCACTTTACCGGCCACCTGCTCACTTAAGAACAGTGGAACCGACCTCATGGCGGCCTTTACTCCAGCCGTATCGCCATCAAAAAGCAGCACACATTCTTCTGCAAAACCTTTTAACAACTTGAGTTGTTGTGTTGTAAGCGCCGTTCCCAGAGGTGCCACCACATTTGAACAACCGTTAACAACAAGAGAAACAAGATCAAAATTTCCCTCCACCAGAATTGCCTGTTTGAGACGTCTTATTTCATTGCCCTGCTGATACAAGCCAAGCAGAGAAGCAGATTTATTAAAAATCAGACTTTCTGGTGAATTCATATACTTAGGCTGACCGTCACCAATAATACGCCCACCAAAGCCAATAACCCGCCCCTGCCTGTCATAAATAGGAAAAAGCACCCTGTCTCTGAAACGATCGTATGTGCCGCCACTCTCTTTATCGACAAGCAACCCAACCTCAATGGCAATCTGTTTCTCTTCTTTCTCAAGCTGTGAACCAAGAAAATTCCAACCGGATGTATCAGGAGAAGGAGCATAGCCAAGCCCGAATCGTTCCTGAACAGCAAAGGGAATTTTTCGTTGTTCAAGATATTTTCTGGCATTTTCAGCCTGTGGGGACTCCACCAGAAGTTTACGGAAAATCGCTGTAACCTTCTCATTCACGGCGTACATAAGCTTTCGTTTACGACTCTTTTCACGTTCCTGCGAAGATTGGGGCCGTTCGGGAATTTCCACGTTATAACGACGAGCCAATTCCTTCAGTGCCGTCGGGAAATCAAGGTTATGGTACTTCATCTGAAATTCCAGAACATCTCCCGATGCCCCACAACCAAAGCAATGAAAAAATTGTTGACCAGGATGTACAGAAAAGGAGGGTGTTTTTTCGTTATGAAAAGGACAACAGCCCAGGAAACGAACTCCAGCCCGTTTCAACTCAACACATTCCCCTATTATCTGTACGATATCCGCCTGTTCTTTGATCCTTGCCGGCAGATCGTCGCTGAATTCCGTGTATCCCATATAACTTTCCCATAAAATAGTGCATGCATCTCATACTCGAAAACGTTATAATCACCTGCTAGCAAGTCGCTGTCAAGCAGATACATAAGCCGCCTATTTCAAGCGAGGTGTTGTATGGAAGATTTTGCCCAATCCCTGGCATTTGAGATCAAAAAAGATATCGCCGAGCGTTATTTCGGCTTTAGAAAAATCATTGAAGAAGATTCAGATGAATACCAGCAGGAGATTATTAATTCTGCACTCACCCTCGAAACAGAGATTGGTTTTGATCTTCTCCGCATATATGCTATTCTCCAGAAAAATCATCTCATTCAACGATTTTACAAGCTCACAAACCTCGGCGATGTACTCTTTTTTGATTCATACATAACAAGTTCCCCCACCATTCGAAAACGACTTTTTAAAAATCAGGAGGTCCGTGGATTTTTCCGGAAATCCAGATTCAACAATATGTTTTTTGATGTATATAGAACTCTGCGAGCCCATGTGGAGGACTACCGTACCCGAATCGCCATGCTGGCTGAAGACAGGGACGTCATTGAAGAAGAGATCAAATTATTTTATCAAAAAAATGACATCAGCGGCATCATGCTTTTCCTACGAGGCTTAGACGGTGATAGTAGAACATCTGGCACCATGTCCGGTGCCATTGTCGGTGACGGAACCATAAATATGGAAGACAAAATGCGTCTTCGCGCACCAGAAGCTGTTGAAAAGTTTCTGCCAATTCTTGAATCCATCCCTGCCGCATCTTCGATTAAAGCTGAGCTAAAAACTCTGATAAAAAACGCTTATGAAAATCAGCCTGAGTTTGATTTTAACAAAACCTAAGCAACGCAGACCAACAAAGCCTCAAGAATACCTTAAAGAAGATGACATTTTCTTGACAGAGATCGCACCATCATTATGGTATGCCTCAACATAAAGGGAAAACAACACTACCCATAACCCCTTGGAGAAAATAATGACAAGTATGATTAAAACGGGCATGCTCATGGCAGCCCTTACAGCAGTCTTTATGGTAGCCGGCCAGGCACTGGGCGGCAGCAATGGAATGATCTTTGCGCTGATCATGGCGCTTGGCATGAACTTTTTTGCGTACTGGTTAAGCGACAAAATGGTGCTGA